>JAICFA010000418.1 GCA_025923935.1 Candidatus Krumholzibacteriia bacterium | reverse complement strand
ACTTGATCGTGTTGTATTCCATCGTACCGTGGATCGGCGTGATGGCCGCGGGGTATGCGTTCGGAGCTATTCTCAGGATGGAGCCGGTGCGGCGCGATCGCATGTGCATGACGATCGGCCTGGGCGCCATCGCCATCTTCCTGGTCCTGCGCGGTTTCAATCTCTACGGCGATCCACGCCCGTGGGCAGCGTCGGAGGAGGTGCCGTCCTTATTCGCGTTCCTGAACACGACCAAGTATCCCGCGTCGCTCTCGTTCTTGTTGATGACGCTTGGGCCGACGATTGCGCTGATCCCGGTATTGGAACGCACCCGGGGGAGATTTGCGCAGTGGATCTCGATCTTCGGCCGCGTGCCGTTTTTTTTCTACGTGCTCCATATCCCGTTGATCCACGCGTTGGCCCTGGGGGTCTCGCTGCTGCGGACGGGGCAAGTCGACCCCTGGCTCTTCATGAACCATCCGATGGGGGTGCCGCCCGCGCCCGAGGGATATCGCTGGAGTCTCGGGCTCCTCTATGCGGTATGGGGCGTCGCGATCGTACTGCTGTATTTGCCATGTCGCTGGTTTGCCGACGTAAAAGCGAGGCGGAAAGACGGCTGGCTGAAATACGTGTGAGCTGTGGCGGGACGCTCCGGTCGAATTTCCCGTGCGCGCCTGACCGGGCCCTGGCGCCTGGGGCAACTTCGCGCTACCATCTGCCGTACTTGAGCCAACCCCGCGACTGACTATCTTAAGGAGACTCGATGAAGACCGTCGTCATTCGTATGCTGCCGATCTTGACCATTGTTGCATTGCTGCCCTCGCGCGGAGTCGCGGAGGACAATCCATTCTTCGCGCCCTACGCGACACCGTGGGAAGTCCCCGCCTTCGACAAGATCAAGACGGAGCACTTCACGCCGGCCTTCGAGCGCGGGATTGCCGAGCAGAAAAAAGAAATGGATGGAATTCGCGACAGCAAGGACGCACCGACTTTCGCCAATACAATTGAAGCGATGGAAGTGAGCGGCAAGCTGCTCACGCGCGTCAGCGACGTCTTCTTCAACCTGAACTCGGCCGAGACCAGCGACGAGATGCAGGCGGTCGCGAAGGAAGTTGCACCCAAGCTCTCGGCGCTCAACGACGACATCTACCTCGACCCCAAGTTGTTCGCGCGCGTGAAGACGATCTACGACAAGCGCGACAAGCTCAAGCTCACGCCCGAGCAGACGCGGCTGCTCAAGGAGACGTACAAGTCGTTCGTGCGCGGCGGTGCCAATCTCAACGAGAAGGACAAGGTCAAGTTTCGCGAGATCAACGAGCGGCTTTCAGTGCTCGAGCTCAAGTTCGGCGAGAACATTCTGGCGGAAGAGAACAACTACAAGCTGGTGATCGATAACAAGGGCGACCTCGCCGGCCTGCCGCCGACCGCCGTCGAGGGCGCGGCGAATGCGGCCAAGGACGCGGGCATGGAAGGGACGTGGGTCTTCACCCTGCATCGTCCCAGCATCGAGCCGTTTTTGACGT
>JAICFA010000417.1 GCA_025923935.1 Candidatus Krumholzibacteriia bacterium | reverse complement strand
TGCTGACGATCATGCTCTCGCGCGACCGCCACGCCACCCCAACGTGCTGGACGCCGCACATTGGGGGCCCGACATGGCCGCAGCGTGATTTTCCGGCCCGCGGAGGCCAGGTTCTCGTCACGAATGCGCGACAGCGCCAAGCAGTGCCGCCAGTCTACTTCGGTAATCATCATTCACGAAATACGGTCCAATCTAGTGGACTGGAAACGAATTCAATTGCAATAATGATCGGCATGTGATCTAAACAGGGCATGCCGATCACGGGACGACCCAAGAAGCTCTCGCTGCTGGTGACGGACGTCGAACGCGCGGAGTGGGTGCGCCTGACCAAGCGCGGGCGCGTGAATCGCGCGCTGGCCTTCCGCGCGCGGCTGGTGTTGGCGTGCGCGGACCATCTGACCGACACCGCGGTGGCACGTCGGTACCGCACGACGAATGCCACCGTGGGCAAATGGCGCACGCGCTTCATTGCCCGCCGTCTCGAAGGGTTGTACGACGAGCCGCGCGTCGGCGCGCCGCGCACGGTGTCGGATGATGCGGTGGAAGCCGTGATCGTGCAGACCCTGGAGACCACCCCGACGGGCGCGACCCATTGGAGCACCCGCACCATGGCGCAGAAGGCGGGCATCAGTCATACGCTGGTCGGACGGATCTGGCGCACGTTTGGACTGAAGCCGCACCTGACCCGTTCGTTCAAAATGTCCCCGGACCCGCAGCTCGTCGCCAAGGTGCGCGACGTCGTCGGGTTGTACATGAATCCGCCGACGAATGCGGTGGTGTTCGCCGTCGATGAAAAGTCGCAGATCCAAGCCCTGCAACGCGCGCAGCCCATCCTGCCGATGGATCTCGGCACGCCCGAACGGCGCACCCACACCTATCTGCGCAACGGCACGCTCGACCTGTTCGCGGCCCTGAACGTCGCCACCGGTGAAGTGATCGCGCGATGCAAACCGCAGCATCGTGCCCAGGACTTCGTCCGGTTCCTGCGGGCGATCGACGCGCACGTCGAGCCCGACGTCGCCGTCCACGTCGTGCTCGACAACCTGGCCACGCATAAAGCCCCACCGGTGCATCGCTGGCTCTTGCGACATCCCCGGTTTCAGCTCCACTTCACCCCGACGTACGGTTCGTGGCTTAATCTCGTCGAGCGGTTCTTTGCCGTGCTCACCGAACGGGCGCTCAAGCGTGGGTCGCACACGAGTGTGTCGCAATTGCGTGACGCCATCCTGGCCTACGTCGCGGCGCACAACGACAATCCGAAGCCCTTTCGATGGACCAAGACGGCCGACGAGATCCTCGACAAGATGCGCCGCTTCGGCACGCGCACGCTGCAGGTGCACGGTGCATGAGCGGACTTTTGATAGAAATCACGGATCCAGGACACTAGCTGCAAACTGCTAACTGCCGACAACCACCCCAGACGCCTGCAGCATGGCCCACGCGATCTCGGGATAGAAGATGTCGGTGTGCGCGCCAGACGGCGGATCGCCTTGCTTGATCAGATCGTC
>JAICFA010000416.1 GCA_025923935.1 Candidatus Krumholzibacteriia bacterium | reverse complement strand
GAGGAGACCGTGCGTGCGCTGGCCGCACGCACGCACAACGAGCGCTTCGCGCTCGACAGTTACCGCCGCTTCATCCAAATGTACGGCGACGTGGTCATGGGCGTTCCTTCCCAGCACTTCGAAGTGTTGCTAGGAAAGGAGCGAGCGCGTCGTACGCTCACGGATGACAGCCAGCTTCCTCCCGAAGCGCTCAGCGAGTTGATTCAAAAGTACCTCGCGATCGTGCACAAACACGCTGGGACGGATTTCCCGCACGACCCCGATGCGCAGCTGTGGGGTGCGATCGCCGCGGTGTTTCGTTCGTGGAATTCGCCGCGCGCGGTGTCGTACCGCGAGATGTATCACTACCCCGATCACTGGGGTACGGCCGTCAACGTGCAAGCGATGGTGTTCGGCAACATGGGCGACGACTGTGCCACCGGTGTCGCGTTCACGCGCGACCCATCGACGGGCGAGAAGGGATTTACCGGCGAATACTTGATGAACGCGCAAGGCGAGGACGTGGTGGCCGGGATTCGCACGCCGCTTCCGGTCAACGATGCTCCGGAAAGCCTGGAGGCGCGCATGCCTACCATTTACGCCGAGCTCGTCGCGGTCGCCGCCAAGCTGGAGCGGCACTTTGGCGACGTGCAGGATGTCGAGTTCACCGTCGAGAAGGGACGCTTGTGGATGCTGCAGACGCGCAACGCCAAGCGGACCGGACGCGCGGCGGTTCGCGCCGCGGTCGACATGGTGGAGGAGGGCATGATCGACGTGCGCACCGCCATCAAGCGCGTGGCACCCGATCAGCTCGATCAATTGCTGCACCCCACCATCGACCCCGCGCGCGCGCCCGAGCCGATCGCGAAAGGGCTGCCGGCCTCACCCGGCGCGGCGTCGGGGTGGGTGGTGTTT
Organism: Candidatus Krumholzibacteriia bacterium; assembly: GCA_025923935.1. Classification (GTDB taxonomy): domain Bacteria; phylum Krumholzibacteriota; class Krumholzibacteriia; order WVZY01; family JAKEHA01; genus JAKEHA01. The sequence goes on along the minus strand of JAICFA010000416.1, from coordinate 627 downwards.
GCGGTCGACCGCGCGGTGGCACTGGCCGCCAAGGGCGAAGCGGTCGTTCTGGTGCGCAACGAGACCTCGCCCGAAGACATCGACGGTATGAAAGTGGCGCGCGCCATTCTCACCGCTACCGGCGGCATGTCGTCGCACGCCGCTTTGGTGGCCCGCGGGATGGGGAAGTGTTGCGTGGTGGGGTGCACCGCACTGCACGTCGACTACGCCGCGCGCGAATTCAAGATCGACGGACGCGTGTTCCGCGAGGGCGACGAAATCACGGTCGAAGGCAGCACCGGCAAGGTGTACGCCGGCCGCATCCCCACCGTGCGCGCCGAGCTCGATCGCACCTTTGATCGCTTCATGGAATGGGTCGATTCGGTGCGGCGGCTGCGCGTGCGCGCCAACGCCGACACACCCGAGGATGCGGTGGCCGCGCGCCGCTTTGGCGCCGAAGGCATTGGCCTGTGCCGCACCGAGCACATGTTCTTCCGCGAAGACCGCATCGATTGGGTGCGACGAATGATCTTGGCGGGCACGCGCGACGACCGGGTGGCGGCGCTGGAGAAGATTCTGCCCATGCAGCGCGACGATTTCGTGGGCGTGTTCAAGGCCATGGACGGCTATCCCGTCACGGTGCGCCTG
>JAICFA010000415.1 GCA_025923935.1 Candidatus Krumholzibacteriia bacterium | reverse complement strand
GAAGGCGATCACGCCCAGGATGACGGCGGGCTTTAGGATCCGGCCGAATGTGTTCAGCGCCGGTATGGGACACCTCCGAATCCTTCGATCACGTCGGGATCGACGCCGAATTTCTCCAGCACGACGGTGAAAATCTTGATGGACGCTTCGGTTTCTTCCGACACAATCTCGTTGGCGCCCAAGGCGTACAGTCGCACCATGTCGCGCACGTAGCGCACGCGGGCGACGATTTCGACGTCGGGATTGAGTCGGCGCGCCAGCGAGACGACGCGCATGGTGCCGATGGGATCGGGAATCGCCACCACGCACACGCGAGCGGCTTTGATGTTTGCCTTCAAGAGCGATGCTTCCTGGGTGGCGTCGCCGTAGAAAATGGGAACGCCTCGCTTGCGCTGCTCCTGCACGATGTCGTAGCTGATCTCGATGGCTTCATAGGGAATTTCGCACAGCTTGGCGGAGTGACCGACCATGGCTCCAATCACGCCGTAGCCGACGATGACGATGTGGTCGCTCAACCCTTCGTCGACGTCGTCGGAGACGAAATAGCGGCCTTCGCGGATCTTGACGGGGAGCGGCAGGCGCAGGCCGACGTCGGCGACCTTCCGCGATGCATTCAAGACGAACGGCGCGGCGGCCATGGAGAACAAGCACACGGCGAGGGCGAACTGATACGCTCCGTCGTCGATGAGTGCCGCCGCCAGTGCGGCGCTCAATAGCAACAACGAGAACTCTCCCGCCTGCGCGAGTGACAGACCGGTCATGGTGGACACGCGGTACGGAAGCCCGATGCCGAGCATGATGCCGCTGGTTACGATGGCCTTGAGCGCCATGATCCCAAAGGTGACGGCGATGAGAGCGGGCAAATGCGCCATCACGTACCCGGCATCGAGCAGCATCCCCATCGATACGAAGAAGAAGCTCGAAAACACGTCGCGAAAGGGCAGCACGTTTTCCAGCGCACGGTGGCTGTGCTCGGAATCGGACAGGATGAGTCCGGCCAAAAATGCACCCAGCGCGAGCGAGAGGCCGGCGAGCGACGTGAGATACGCGACGAAGAAGCAGAGCACCCCAACCGAAAGCAGAAAGAGCTCGTTGCTTTGCGTGCGCGCGATGCTCGTGAACACGCGCGGTACCAGGCGCGGTGCGCCGAATCCGATCACGAACCAAATGACGGCGACCTTGGCCACCAACCAGGCGACTTCGGTCCATGCGTTCCCGTGGGCGGCCCCGGCGAGAAACGGGATTACGAGCATCATGGGCACGAATGCGACGTCCTGGAAGATGAGAATCGCCATGGCGCCCTTGCCGTGCGGGCTGGTGAGCTCCGAGCGCTCTTGCAACAAGCGCAGCACGATCGCGGTGCTGGAGAGCGAGGCGACGAGGCCGAAAAGGACCGCGCGCGGGACGGTGATCCCGAACCCAAGGCACGCACCGAAAACCGCCAAGGCGGTAATGCCCACCTGGAGCAGACCGCCGACGAAGAAGAGTCGTTTCACGTGCGCGATGGATGCGATCGAGAACTCGAG
>JAICFA010000414.1 GCA_025923935.1 Candidatus Krumholzibacteriia bacterium | reverse complement strand
GGTGTTGTGGGGTCTCGCCGTCGACGGCGAAGCCGGGGTGACGCGCGTGCTCGAGATCCTGCGCGCCGAGCTCGCCAACGGAATGGGGTTGTGCGGGTACTCGTCGGTCGGCGAGGTGGACGAAACGCTGCTGGGGCCGGAATGAGATGATCGTCAAGACACTGCACGCACTGCTCCACACCATCGTCGACTACGCCGGCCTATTTCCGCCCGCGTCCTTATCCATGACCGACGCGGTGCGCAACTACTCCGAGTACCGCCGCGACATGCACTCGTGGATGCTGGGCCGCTTCGTCGTTCCGGTATCGCGCCTGGACGAGCTGGCCGACGCGGCCCGCGATGTCGCGGATCTGGGGCACTGGAAGCTCTCGGCCTTGGTCGGAGAAGACTTCGCCGCGGACGCCGCGCGCATCGTGGAGTTCAACCACCGCGGACGCGCGATACAGGTCGACGCAGCCGAGGTGAAGGCTGCCAGCCCGGATACCGTGGCGCGTGCGGCGCTGGCACTCCCGCGCGACGTAAAGACCTATGTCGAGGTCCCGCTGGGCGGCGACGTGCGGGTGTTGATCGCGTCCATCGCCGGCAACAAGCTGCGCGCCAAGATTCGCACCGGCGGAGTCGTCCCGGAGGCGATCCCGCCCGTCGCAGAGGTCGCCCAGTTCTTGCGCGAGTGCTACGCCCTGGGCGTGCCCTTCAAGGCCACTGCGGGGCTCCACCACCCCCTGCGTTCGGAGCGGGCGCTCACCTACGCGCCCGACAGTCCGCGCGCCCCCATGCACGGGTTTCTCAACGTGTTTTTGACGGCGGCATTCCAGTACAATGGTCTCACGCGATCGGATGCCGTCGAGCTGTTGTCGCTGCAATCCCTCGACGGCGTTTTCCTCCGCGACCAAATCATCGAGTGGAAGGATTACTACGTCACTCTGCAAGAAATCTCGACGGTTCGGCGCCGCTCGGCCATTGCGTTCGGGTCGTGCTCGTTCCGCGAGCCGGTAGATGACCTCAACGAGCTAGGACTGCTTCCATGACCGTGCAACGCTCATGGGTGAAGTCGGCGCAAGCCGCCAACACCGATTTCTCGATCCACAATCTGCCCTTCGGCGTGTTTCGCGATTGGGAAGGCGACGACGCGCCGCGTATCGGGGTCGCGATCGGCGATCGCGTGCTCGACGTGTCGGCGCTGCGCGCGTCCTTGTTTCAAGGATTGGCGAAGCGCGCCGCCGACGCCTGCGCCGAGCCGTCGCTCAACATCCTCATGTCGTTGGGATCCGAGTATACGAGTGCGCTGCGCTCCCGTTTGCAAGAGCTCCTGGACGCCGGCCACGCCGACGCGGAGGCCAACCGGCGCGCGGTTGAGCCGGCGTTGGTGGCGATGCGCGAAGCGGAGATGTTGCTGCCGGCGCAAATCGGCGATTACACCGACTTTTACGCCTCCATTTATCACGCGACCAACGTGGGGATGATGTTTCGTCCCGACACGCCGCTTCTGCCCAACTACAAGTACGTGCCCGTTGGCTACCACGGGCGCGCGTC
>JAICFA010000413.1 GCA_025923935.1 Candidatus Krumholzibacteriia bacterium | reverse complement strand
GCAGCTCACCGGCAGCAACGCGACCAGCGGTACGCCGGGCTTCATGGCGCCGGAGATGGTCACGGGCGAGTCGCCGGTCGACGGGCGCGCCGACTTGTACGCGCTGGGCTGCGTCGGTTACTGGCTGCTGAGCGGCCAACTCGTGTTCGACGGCAAGAGCCCGATGGCGATTCTCGTCCAGCACGTGCGCGAAGAACCGCCCACGCTCAAGTCGCGGACCGAGATCGACGTGCCCCCACGCTTGGAAGAAATCCTGCGCATGTGTCTTGCAAAACACCCCGACGACCGCCCCACCTCCGCCGAAGAGCTGGGCGACATGCTCGCCGAGGTGGCCGCGACGCTTCCCACGTGGACCGCCGATCGCGCCGAGAAGTGGTGGCGGACCAATCTACCCCAGCTGTACACCGCGCCCTTGGCCGCGCGCATGGATTCGGCTCCCACGGTGGTGAATGGCTAACGCCGAGCGAGGTCGCACGGCGGGAACACCCGTCGTCACCGCTTCGGTCTGTGCGTTCGGAATCATCGCCACACAGGTCGCCGGCAAAGCGGCGCGCGACGCGCTCTTCCTCACCGAATTCGACATCACCGCGCTGCCGCTGATCCTCATGGCCTCCGCGCTGATCTCCATCGGCGCGGTACTGCTCACGACGCGCTCGCTCACCCTCTACGGTCCCACGCGCGTGGTACCTCCCCTTTTCCTCGCAAGCGGGGTCATGCTCGTGGCGGAGTGGATCTTCGCCATGTCGAACGCGCGCGCGGCGTCGGTCCTGGTTTATCTACACGTCGCCATCATCGGCTCGCTGTTGATCTCGGGATTCTGGTCGATCGTCAACGAGACCTTCGATCCGCGCAGCGCCCGCCGCAGCATCGGGCGCATCGTGGGCGGCGCCACGGTGGGCGGCTTGTTCGGCGGCGTGCTCGCCGACCAAGTGGGCGCGCGCTGGGGGGTGCTGTTCGTGCTGCCCCTGATCGGGGCGCTGCACATCATGTGCGCGGCGCTGTTGCTGGGCTTTCGCTCCGCGGCGGGAGTGCACGAGCACGCCAAGCGCGGCGGTGCGGCGCGCGAGCGCGGCATCGAGTCCGGCTTTCGGGTGCTGCGGCGCGTGAGCTACTTGCGCAACCTGGCGCTCATCGTCTTGCTGGGCAACGCCGCGGCGACCGTGATCGATTACTTGTTCAAGGCGCGCGCGACGCAAAGTTACGAAGGCGGCGCCGAGCTGGTGCGCTTCTTCGCGGTGTTCTATACCGTGGTGTCGATCGCGACCCTCGCCGTGCAAGCCGGCATGACGCGCCCGCTGTTGGAGCGCATCGGCATCGCGAACCTGGTTGCCGTTCGCCCCGCGATGATGACGCTGGGCGGGCTTGCCGCCCTGCCCGTGTTGGGCCTGCCCGGTCTCGGCATCCTGCGCGGCTTGGAAGCGGTGGCGCAAAGCTCGCTGTTCCGTTCGGGCTACGAGCTCTTGTTCACGCCCGTAGTGCCGAAAGACAAGCGCAGCACCAAGACCATCATCGACGTCGGTGCCGACCGCATCGGCGACGTGC
>JAICFA010000412.1 GCA_025923935.1 Candidatus Krumholzibacteriia bacterium | reverse complement strand
GGCGCGCTCCCGCATCTCGGCATTCAATCTCCCAACAAGGTCGTTCGCCCACGCCGCCGCCATTTCGGGATCGCGCCAAGTTATTTGCAAAATAAGGAAACCCGTTCGGTCGTCCCGGGCTACTCGCCGCACCTTCCGATCAAAAAACTCGAAGGCATCCTGCTCGGTCGGCTGTCTCTCGGCGCGCACCTTCCATCGTGTCAACACATGGGCCCAAGACCTCTCGAAGAACAGCGGCGCAAGGCCCTCATCTCTAATGAACTTGTTGCCAAGCTCGTGTGAAAGCAATATCGCGACCGCTTCTTCGGTCGCGCTCCGCGAGGTGTCAACACCGAGGCGTGCAAGCGCATTCACACTGCCCGCGTTAGTCGCTGCCGAGAGAGAAGGCTGCAGCTCGCTTATCGAATAGCCAAGTGAGACACGCTGCGCGGTCGATGGGGCAAGCATTGACTCCGCCCGATAGAGGGGCGTCGCGAGCAGCGCCGTCAGCAAAGCCGCGAGCGCGCCAAACACCGACGCAGTCACGATGACCCAGCGCGCCGCCCACAATGCGAGTGCGAGCGAGTGGAAATCCAGGACATCACGCCCGCGCCAAACATGGGCGGCAGTTGCGCTCATCGTACGGACTTCAGCGTGCTCCGGCCCGCACCAGCGCTCCGTTTGGCACTTTTGCGACTCACGTCCAGCGGCCTCACTCCGGAACCACTAACTCCAGTTCGGGTAGGGGGAACATCAGTTGTCGTCCCTTCAGCCTGGTGCTTTGCTTGAAGAAGGAGCGGAAGTGCCAGGGCAAGATCAATAGATAATCGGGATTGGCGGCGAGGACCTCAGCCTCGGGCACGATCGGTATCAATGATCCGGGAGTATAGCAACCGTACTTGCTATCGTTGACCTCGCCGATGCCGCTAACGCGTCGCTCGTCGAGGCCGCAATACTGCAGGATGACATTCCCCTTGGTCGACGCACCGAGGCCTGCGATGGTCTTTCCCGATTGAATGGCCGCGTCGACGAACGAAACGAGCGCATCACGACTGGAACGCGCACGCTCGGCGAAGACCGTATAGGGTTTCAGCGTATCCAACCCCAGCCGCCTCTCGGCTTCCAGCAGCCTTTCGACGGACTGCGCCTGCGCGGCATGGACGGACCCTGACTTGGCCGCAACGACCGAAAAGCTGCCCCCATTGATGTCGTTGAACTCGACATCAATGATCGTGAGACCCACTCTGCGCGCCATCCAATCGATTTGCTTGAGAGCGTAATACTCGAGATGTTCGTGACACACCGTGTCGTACGAGTTTTGGGCCAACATTGTCGGCATATAACTCTGCTCGAAAACCCAGATCCCTTCGTCGTCGAGCGAGTCGTGCACGTCCTGCATGAAGGCGACGGGATCCTCCAAATCGTAGAACATCGAGAATGACGTAATCACGGACGCCTTCTTCGAGCCGAACGTGTCGCGCACCCGCCGTGCAGTAAAGAAATCCGCGATCAATTTGATGTGAGGTGGATAGAACGCGCCGAACTTCACGCCGGTCGGGTCGATGCCGACGAGATTGCGGATGGTCTGCGGGT
>JAICFA010000411.1 GCA_025923935.1 Candidatus Krumholzibacteriia bacterium | reverse complement strand
GACCACGCGATGTTTTCTTCGTCGAAGCTTCCCGATGTGATCTGCACCGGCTTGGCCAGCTTGCCCGACTCCAAGGCCGACGACACGGTCCAAATGTGCGAGTGGCGATCCGGCTCGTCGTAGCCGCCGCCATTCGACCGATACACCGCGCGCGTGTTCACGCGCACGTCGCTCTTCTTGGGATCTTCCTTGGTGGTATCGCTCGGAAGTGCGGCGGTCGTGAACGCGATGATTCCACCGTCGGGCGACCACCGCGGCGATGCCGCACCCTGCACGATACTGGTCAACGCGCGCGCTTCGCCGCCGTTGGCGGCAATGAGATGAATCTGCGGCTTGCCCGGCTTGCCGTCTTTCTCCGTCATGCGCACGAAGGCAATCGTGCGCCCGTCGGGTGACCACCGCGGTGACCCATCGAACGGACCCGACGTAAACGACCGCGGCGCCGCACCGCCATTGGCCGGCACCATGTACAGCGACGTCTCGTAGCGGTCCTTGTCCTCGTTGACGGTGACGCGCACGAACACGATCTGCGAGCCGTCGGGCGACATCTGCGAGTCGCCGATCCATTGGAATTGGAGGAGATCGGTCTCGGTGATGGGGCGCTTATTGGCCGCCGCGCTCTCCGCGGGCGCCAGCACCAACCAAAGAATCAACGCGAGTGGAATGATCCGGTGCATAGAAGTCGTTCGGGGGTTGAGTAACTCTACTAACCTCCCGCGCAACCTGCAAGCGTCGATTGAGGAGTGTAATGACGAGCGCGTTGCCGGCGATCCACAGTATCGTCGCGACGGTGGGCGCCACGTCGTCGTAGGTGGTGCGCGCCGAACCGAACAGACCCGCGACGTGCTCCCACGGCTTCAGCGGCGGAAACCAGATACGCAGGACCGGCTCGACGATGAGAAATACGAACGCGTTATACGCCAGTGTTCCCAGCACGATCTTCGCGGTGTGACCCAGGAACGGCATCACAATGGCGTGGTCGCGGACACCGGTACGGACCTCGGATGGGCTGGGCGCGCGCTTGAGCAGGCGGAGGATCCCCACCACCAATGCCCCGGCCGCCGCGAGCAGCGCGGCCAGCAGGCGCAGGCTCATCAATCGTGCGATGCGGAGTGCTCCCATGAATTCCGAGGATGGCGCGTGGCGCCTTGTCGTGACCGGTTACCCAACCACGCACACCTCTATATAAGGAAGCAATATCCGCGCCCCCGACGATCACTTGAGGAGCGTAAGCTTGCGCGTGATCGTCGCACGCCCGAGCTCGAGGCGCGCAAAATACACGCCCGAAGCGACGGCTCGACCTCGCTCGTCGCGACCATCCCAGCTCGTGATGTGCGGCCCGGCCGGTTTGTTCCCTTGCGCAAGCGTGCGCACCAGGGCACCGCGCACGTCATAGATCGCTAACGTCACGTCGCCGGCACTCGGCATGTCGTACACGACCGTCGTCGCTGGATTGAACGGGTTCGGATAGTTCGTCAAACGAGCCTGCGCGATCGCGTTCGGTTTGACGTCGACGGGAATGCTGGAGTCCAAGCGAGCGACGACGACGTCTTGGCTCCCGGCGCTGGTCAG
>JAICFA010000410.1 GCA_025923935.1 Candidatus Krumholzibacteriia bacterium | reverse complement strand
GCGCCACGTCCAGGTGATGCTGTCGCCGTTGGCGACGGTCAGTTCTTCGGGGAAAAAGAAACCGTCGTCGATGGTGACGGCGTGATTGCGCGGCACCTTGGGGCCCGCAGGGGCCGGTCCGCCGCCGTCACCGCCGCCGCACCCCAGCGCGAGTGCGGCCAGCAGGAAGCCCCAATTCGTCAATCTTACCAGCATAGCGCTGGAATTCGTGCAATTGCCATGCCCGGCAGGAGAAGCGAATTGCCGCGCCCGCACGCGATGTGCTATCCTGAGTGCCTTCAAGCCCCAGCTCAATCCCACACGCACGGAGGAAGTTTTCGCATGGGCGTCCCGTTTCTCGACCTCAAGGCACAATACGCATCCATCAAGGGCGACATCGACGCGGCCATTGCCGGGGTCGTGGAAAGCTGCGGCTTCATCGGCGGCGAAACCGTGCGCCGCTTCGAGCGCAACTTTGCCGCATACAGCGGGGCCAAGTTCGGCGTGGGCTCTTGCAGCGGAACGTCGGCCCTGCACCTGGCGCTACTCGGCGCCGGGGTGAAGCGCGGCGACGAAGTCATCACCGCGTGCAACACCTTCATCGCCACGACCGAAGCCATCATGCACGCCGGTGCCAAGCCGGTGCTGGTCGACGTCGACGAGGAAACTCAGCTGATCGATCCCGCCAAAGTGGAAGCCGCAGTCACGCCGCGCACGCGCGCCATCATTCCGGTCCACCTGTACGGCCAGCCGGCCGACATGGACGCCATCAACGACATCGCGCGGCGCAAGAACCTCAAGGTCATCGCCGACGCGGCGCAGTCGCACGGCTCGTCCATTGCGGGCGACCGCAAAAAGACACTCGGCTTCACCACCGCGTTCAGCTTCTACCCGGGGAAGAATCTGGGCGCGTACGGCGACGCGGGGCTCGTGGCCACCGACGACGAAGAGGTGGCGATCACCATGCGCGCGCTCGGCGACCACGGCAGCAAGGAGAAATACCACCACCTTTACGAGGGTTGGAACTACCGCCTCGACGCCATTCAGGCCGCCGTGCTCGATGTGAAGCTCAAGCACCTCGACCAGTGGACGGAGCGCCGCCGTGCGCACGCCGCGCGTTACGACGAGGCCTTCGCCGGAAGCGCGGTGCAGCCCATCAAGGCCGTGCCCAACCGCACCCACGTGTACCACCTCTACGTGGTGCGCGTCGCCGATCGTGACGCCACCATGGCGCGTTTGAAGGAAAAGGGAATTGCGACCGGCATCCACTACCCGCTGCCGCTGCACTTGCAGCCCGCGTACGCGCACTTGGGATTGAAGCAGGGTGCGTTCCCCATCGCCGAGAAAGTGGTGGCGCGCATCGTGTCGCTGCCGATGTACGCCGAGATGACGGACGCGATGGTGGACGAAGTTGCCGCCGCGACCATCGAGGCAGCGTCGGCACGCGTGGGGTAACGGTTACCGTTTCGGAAGTCGAACACGGAGCACCATGAGCGCTCCCGGTTCCGGTGAAACATTGTTCATGCGGGGCGAAGGCCGCCGCGTCCGCGCGTCCGGTCTTCCGCCCGACCTCATCGCCCAGTCCGCCCGCCGCTTGC
>JAICFA010000409.1 GCA_025923935.1 Candidatus Krumholzibacteriia bacterium | reverse complement strand
GGACATCCATCTCGTCCCAACGCGAGAGCCACAGATTGCGCTCCGGCCAATCAACGTACAGCGCATCCGGTGTGTCGCGGTATTGCTGGTCGGTGTATTCCGCGCCCGCGTCGATCCGCCACAGGCCGAGCGTGGTCGTCGCCTCGAGACGCGCGCGGTGCACGTCGGCGTCGGCACCGCCCTGCACCCCATCGAACTCGAAGCGCGTGTAATCCCAGCGCGCCGATACCGCGACCCGCTCGTGCGTGGACACCTCCGCCACGAAGCGGTCGCTATCGAGAATGCCGCGCTCCGCATCGACGGCGGTGGTTGCGGCGGATGCGTCGAGCGGCACGGACAAATCGCTCACGTCGCTGGCGGTGGCAAACGCACGCGCTTCCGTTTCGCCCCATCCATAGCCGCCCGTCACCGTCGTCCCCCACAATCCGTTCCACGACAGCCAGCCGTGCGACACCCGCCGCTCCTCGCGCGTCGCATACGTCTGCGTCGCGAAATCGGCCGGGCGGCGCGACACATCGACCCACAGGCCGGGGTTGACACCGGTGTCGTTGCGAAACACGTAGCCGCCGGACAGGCCGTCGGAGGTCGCGGTGGCCTCGACGGCGAGCATGTCGGACCCGTTGAAGGTGGGCGTATACGCATAGGCCGTGGTATCGGCGCTGGTCCCCGCCGTGAATGAACCCAGCGATGCACTCGCACGCGCCACGGTCCCGCGCTGCGTCTCGTCCGCCCACCGTGCACGTAGTGCCGCGTGCTTGCCGGCCGCCACCGCGGTGGCACCATGATACAAGAAGCCGGCGTCGTAATCGTACACGCCCGCCTTGCCGATCAACTGCAGCGGATCGCTCGACGCCCACGTCGAATCGTTCTCGAAGCCGCGCACCCAGAGATTCGCCACTCCCACTTCGACGTAGCCGCGGTCGAAAATCGCGTCGGCCGCAAGCGGTGACGCGTGCCACGACGAATCCGCGCTCGCCACGATAGCGCGCGCACGCAAGCGATCCAGATTGGCACGCACACCCACGTCGACCCGTTGTTCGCCGTCGGATTCGCCGTCGTCGAGCCGCAGAATTCCAATGTAGCGCGCGCCGTAGCTCGCGGTGCGTTTCGCCGCCGCTTCCTCCGGAATCTCCGTGCTCAAAATGAGCCCGCCGCTGCGCTCCACCAGGACGATGGGCGAACCCTCCCCCGGCGACGACGGCGGATTGTCGGGATCGTCGATCGGCTTGCCATCCATTACAAACTTGTAGCGATAGGTGCCGGCAACGAGGAACAACCGCACCACGAACTCGTCGCCGTCGCGCGACATCGGCTCGACCGTGGGATTCCAACGATTGAAGTCTCCGACCAGATACACTTCACTCGCTTCTGGTGCGCGCACCGAGAAGATCACTTCGTCCGCTTCGACGCGCACGGCCGCGCGTGCCCCACCGTTCAGCGCGAGCAACAGGAGTGCTGCCACGTATGCCGCGAGGCGCACGCGCATCAGAAGTCCCCTCGCACCGTGATCGTCACGGTATCTTCCGTATCAATGGTCGGCAGCGAATCGTCGTCTTCCAGGAAATACGGCCCGTCGCCCACCGACTCGCG
>JAICFA010000408.1 GCA_025923935.1 Candidatus Krumholzibacteriia bacterium | reverse complement strand
GGCGGCATTACCCCCGAGCGCGCCCGCGAGTGTTTGGACGCGGGTGCCTTTGGCGTCGCGGTGGTGAGTGCCGTCATGGCGGCGTCGAGCGCGCGCTCCGCCGTGCGCGCCTTCGCCGAGTCGATGGGATCGCTGTGACCATCGGGCGGTTCCACGTCATCACCGACGTTTCCATTCAGACTCGATTTACCCACGAGGAGTTGGCGGAGATGGCGTGCGAAGGCGGAGCGCACGTCGTCCAGCTGCGCGACAAATCGCTGGGCGACGACGACTTTTTGAAAATCGCGCTGCGCATCGCGGCCATTTGCCGGCGTCACGAGGCGACGTTCATCGTCAACGATCGCGTGGAAATTGCACGCGAGGTCGGCGCAGGAGTTCACCTCGGCCGTGGGGACGCCACCATCGCCGAAGCACGAGCCGTGCTCGGGCCACGCGCCGTCATTGGCATGAGCGCGGGGAGCGTCGAAGAAGCCTTTGCCGTCCAGGCAGCTGGCGCCGCCTATCTCGGCTTCGGCCACATCTTCCCCACCACATCCAAGCCGAAGGAAACACCCGCCGTGGGTGTGGAGCTCTTGGCCGCCGTCGCGCGCCAAAGCTCACTGCCCGTCATTGCCATCGGCGGCATCACCGAGTCGAACGCGGCGCGCGTGATGTCCTCTGGAGCATGGGGGATTGCGGTGATCGGTGCGGTGTGCGGCAGCGACGATCCCAGGGCGGCGACCGAGCGCCTGCGCGTGATCGTCGATCGCTTTACCGATTAGAAGAACACCGCGACCCAGACCGTGTCTTCGTCGGGCGCAGTCCACTCGACGCGGTGGCGCGTGTGCGGCGGAAGGGTGACGTGGTCGCCGGCGCGCATCTCGAGGACGGAATCGTCAAAGAAGCGAATGCGCGCACTTCCCCTCACCACCATCACCCACTCCGTCTCGTCCTGGTCGTACCAAAAGCCCGGCGGTGAGGCATGACCGCGAGACACGATGCGCTCGACGCGCGCGTGGGCGTTACCGGCGAGGCGCTCCGTCATTTCTTCCGCCAACCGCGGCGGAATTCCGGCGAATAGATTTTCGGATTCGATCACGTTCAGCGCATCAGCTGGAGCCGTTCGGCCAACTCGCCGCCGAACATGCCTTGCAGCAAGTGGCCCGACGCGGAGACGACCTCGAGGTAGCAATCCACGCCCGCCTTTTGCAACCGCGAGTGCGCCACCTCCACTTCGGGCCGCCAGATCGCATCTTGTTCGCCGACGATCAGCGAAACACGGATGCCGCGCAGCTTGGCCAACTCCTCCGCTTTGCCGGTGACTGGATAACCCGGCAGTGCGCTCAAGCTTTTGACGCGGTTGGGATACGCCATGGCAGCGGCGAAGGCCGGACCCGACGACGGGCCGTAGCACGCGAAGTGGAATTTGCCACCTTCCACTTTGTAGCGGCGTGCCACCTCATCCAGCAATTGCGCGGTGATGCCGATCGGGTCGGTCATCAAGAAGGCCGGGCTTTCGACCGTGATCCATCCGCGCTGCGACGTATCTTCGCCCCAGAACAATCCGCCCCAGTTCCCGTCGACTTTCTTGCCGTGTCCCGGTGCCACGAGCACGGGATACGCGCGC
>JAICFA010000407.1 GCA_025923935.1 Candidatus Krumholzibacteriia bacterium | reverse complement strand
GCCAGCTGGTCCTCGAAGTGAACGCCGGCGGCGCCTGCACGAATCATGTGCTGCATAACCTCGTAGGCGTGCAGGACGCCGCCGAACCCGGCTTCCGCGTCGGCCACGACGGGAGCCAGCCAGTAGGTACCATGGCCGTTGTGCTTGGTTTCCTTGTAGTGATGGATTTGATCCGCGCGCAACAATGCGTTGTTGATGCGGTGCACGAGCTCGGGGACGCTGTCGCAGGGATAGAGCGACAGGTCGGGATAAACCGCCGAGGCCGTGTTCGCGTCCGCCGCCGTCTGCCAGCCGCTGACGTAGATAGCCTTCAAACCCGCGCGCACGTGTTGAATCGCCTGATTACCGGTCACCGCGGACAGCGAGTGAATGTAGTCCTCGTTGTGCAAGAGCTCCCACAGCCGCTCGGCGCCCAACTCGGCGATGGAGTATTCGATGGAGAACGACCCGCGCAGACGGTACACGTCCTCGGCGCTGTAGGGCCGCTCGATGCCGTTCCAGCGCGGCGAAGTCCGCCACGCGGTGGTTGTCTTGTCAATAAACGTGCGCCTGGTCATTAATGTTGTCTCCTTGGTGATGCGCGGTGCACGGTGGTTCGGGTAACAATGATCAGTCGAGAAAGTCGTACGCAAACGACGGCATGAATTCGACGAAGTTGTCGCTCATCATGATTTCGGCAAACAGCTTGGACGCGGTATCGTAGCGCCCGATGGCGAATGCGGCGCTGCCAACACCGCGCTGGATGGAATCCATTTCTTCCTTGAGCACGGTTTGCACGAGTTCGCGCGTCACGGTGCGTCCGTCGCTGAGCTGCGCGCCGTGGCGAATCCACTGCCACACTTGCGCGCGCGAAATCTCCGCGGTGGCGGCGTCCTCCATCAAGTTGTAGAGCGGCACGCAGCCCGCGCCGCGCAGCCACGATTCCAGATAGAGCACGCCCACGTTGATGTTGGTGCGCAGTCCCTTCTCGGTGATTTCGCCGTCGGGCACGGCCAGCAAGTTGTCGGCGGCCACCGCGACGTCCGCGCGCGTCGTGCGAATCTGATGCGGCGTTTTCATGTGGGCGTCGAACACCTCGCGCGCCACCGCGACCAGCGCGGGGTGCGCCACCCAGGTGCCATCGTGGCCGGCGTTGACCTCGCGCAGCTTGTCGGCGCGCACGCGCTCGAGAGCGGCGTCGTTGGCGGCAGCGTCGTTCTTGATGGGAATCTGCGCGGCCATGCCGCCCATGGCGTGGATGCCGCGGCGGTGACAGGTGCGCACCAACAGATCGACGTACGCCTTCAAGAAGGGGCGGTCCATGGTCACTTGGGCGCGATCGGGGAGGAGGAAAGCACGGTGACCACGGAACCGCTTGATGAACGAAAAGATGTAATCCCAGCGGCCGCAGTTGAGGCCGCCGGAAGGGTCACGCAGCTCGTACAGAATCTCGTCCATCTCGAACGCGGCCAGGATGGTTTCGATGAGCACGGTGGCGCGGATGGTGCCGAGCGGTATGCGCAACAATTCCTGCGCACGCACGAACACGTCGTTCCACAAGCGTGCTTCCAGATGGCTCTCCATCTTCGGCAGGTAGAAGTACGGACCGGAGCCGCGCTCGCGCAGCGCGGCGGCGTTGTGGAAGAAATACAGACCGAAATC
>JAICFA010000406.1 GCA_025923935.1 Candidatus Krumholzibacteriia bacterium | reverse complement strand
GAGCCGGCGCGCGGTGCTGAATACGGTGTCGATGGGTCCCTTCTCCAGCGATCGCAGCGTCCGCGAGTACGCCGAGCGAATCTGGAAAATCCGTTCGGTGATGTAATGGGGACATTCCTCGTTTCCTAGCAAACGGGGACAGGCCTCCGGGAGAGTGGTTTGAGGTTTGTATATATTCAGGCGGGTGTGTCCCCGTTTGCTAGGAAAAGAGGAATGTACCCATTAAAGGCAGGCTGAAAAAGGCGGAGATCGGGGCGCTGATCAGCGCGAGTCACCACGAGCCGCGGTCGCTGCTCGGGTATCACGAGTTCGCGCGCCCGGGTGAAACGCCGTTGTGCGTGGTGCGGGTGCTGGAGCCGGGCGCGGAATCCGTCGCGGTGTTCTGGGAAGACGAGGGCGTCGCGAAGGCCACGGAGCTCAAGCGTGTGCACGAGGCGGGGCTCTTCGAGGGCGCGATCCGCCATCGCCGGCCGGTGGTGCCGTACAAGCTGCGCGTCCGCTTCCAGGACGGCAACGAGGTCGTCAAACACGACACGTATTTCTTCTCGCACGAACTCACCGACTTCGACCTCTATCTATTCGGCGAAGGCCGGCACTACGGCCTGTACAACAAGTTCGGCGCGCACCTGCGCGTGCGCGACGGCGTCGCCGGAACCCACTTCGCGGTCTGGGCGCCGAACGCCAAACGCGTGAGCGTCGTCGGCGACTTCAATCTCTGGGACGGCCGCAAGCACGCCATGCAGGCGCGCGGCGGCTCGGGTGTGTGGGAGCTGTTCGTGCCGGGAGTCGGCGAGGGCGCCACCTACAAATACGAGATCCGCACACGCGCGGATCACATCCTGCTCAAGTCCGATCCCTACGGCTTCTTCATGCAGCGCCGCCCGGAGACCGCCTCGATCGTCGCATCACTCGACGGCTACGAATGGGCCGACGACACCTGGCTCAAGACCCGCGCGAGCACCGACTGGCGCCGCGCGCCGATCAACATCTACGAAGTGCAATTGTCGAGCTGGAAACACGCCTGGGACCGCGATCCGCCGTTCTACAGCTGGCGCGAGGCCGTGGACCAGCTCATTCCCTACGTCGTCGACATGGGTTACACGCACATCGAACTGATGGGCGTCGCCGAGCACCCCTTTGACGGTAGTTGGGGCTACCAGGTGGTTGGCTACTACGCGCCCACCTCACGCTACGGCACGCCGAAGGACTTCATGTACTTCGTCGACAAGTGCCACCAGGCCGGCATCGGCGTGTTGCTCGACTGGGTGCCCGCGCATTTCCCCAAGGACGCGCACGGCCTCGCCGAATTCGACGGCTCCGCGCTCTACGAACATGCGGACAAACGCATGGGCGAACACATGGACTGGGGCACGAAGATCTTCAACTACGGCCGCCACGAGGTGAAGAACTTCCTGGTCGCGAACGCGTTGTACTGGATGGAGCGTTACCACATCGACGGCCTGCGCGTGGACGCCGTCGCCTCGATGCTCTATCTCGACTACAGCCGCAAGCAGGGCGAGTGGGTGCCCAACCAGTACGGCGGCCGCGAAAATCTCGCCGCGCTCGAATTCCTGCGCGAGTTCAACACCGTCGCGCATGGCAACCATCCGGGCGTGTTGACGATCGCCGAAGAATCGACCGCGTTCCCGGGCATCTCGCGCCCGGTGCACCTGGGCGGCGTCGGCTTCAG
>JAICFA010000405.1 GCA_025923935.1 Candidatus Krumholzibacteriia bacterium | reverse complement strand
GCCACGAGACTCGCGGGCGCTGCGATCTGCAGGGTTCGCGGGGTGGCAGTCCAGGACGCCATTTCCGGGTCTCCCAAGAGCGTGTAGATGTAGTGCGTCCACAAGTCGACGTTGTCGTCGGTGGCGAACGGCGTGCGCACGAGGCGCGACGCGGCGAAGGTGTCGCCGATGTGGACGACGCCGTTTACGTACATCGCCTTGGCGTACTCGTCGAGGTGGATGGCGCCGACCATGGGAAACGCACTGTTGACCGCCCCCACGATGGAGACCGCGCCGCCGTTGGGGTTGCGCAGCAGGTGCTCGCCGAAACAATCGTAGTCGAAAGCCGCGGCGGTGCAGTTCAGCATGAAAATGTTGAAGTACTGATTGGGGTTCTGCATCGCGTCCGCTTCCGGGATAGCGATGTTGTCGTCGGCGCAGTGCATGTTGAAACGGTAGCCATGCCCCACGTG
Source organism: Candidatus Krumholzibacteriia bacterium (assembly GCA_025923935.1). GTDB lineage: Bacteria > Krumholzibacteriota > Krumholzibacteriia > WVZY01 > JAKEHA01 > JAKEHA01. The sequence goes on along the minus strand of JAICFA010000405.1, from coordinate 1,250 downwards.
GAAAACTTGGCTGTAGCCCGTCTCGAGGGAATCGTATGCGATCGCGCGCGACAGCTGCTTCGAGGTGGGGAACAGCCACGGCGTTTCGTAGAGACGATCCACGCGCCGCTGCGGCGAGGCGATGCGGAGCTGGTAGCTCGCTTCGGTGACGTCGGCGCCGTTGAAGGTGATCGGTCCGCCCGACCATGGCGACGGCTGCAACACTTCCGCCAAAAGCAGCACGCGATCGGTGAACGGCGTGTTGAGCGGTGTCTCATACGCGATGATCTTGTTGACGATCACGGCCGCGTCGGACGGCTGTGATACCGGCAAGCGGCCGACGATGAGCTCGGGGTACAAATCCGGTGCGTCGGCCGGCTGCTCGCCGAAGCGGCTGTCCTTGTCGGCGTTGAAGGTACCGTCCAGGCATGCGAAATAGATGTCCGCCGGAATCAAAGCACCGCCGTCGTGATACCCGCTGTACAAGTATCGGGGCGGAACCTCCGGCGTATCGCCCGCGAGCAGAACGTAATGAATGCCCCAGGTCGCGTACGCGTCTTGCAGAAAGAAGCGAATGGTTTCGGAAAGATCGGAGCCGCGGCGCGAGTTGGCCTGAATCCATTCCACCGTGCGCACCTCGGCCGGTACTCCCTCCGCGGTCTTCCAGTTGGCGAGTACTTGGAACGCCGGCTTCAACGCTTCGGTCGTAATGATGAGGTACTCGACCGGGCTGCCCTCTTCGGAGGGTGCGACCGTCGCTTGCAAGTCGCCTTCGAAGGGTGTCACGCGCGTGGATGGATAGGTCGCGACCGCACCGCTGTTCTCCACACCGGTGCGCACCGCCTCGGCGATGAGCGACGCGACGTGAGTGCTCGCACGCGCGGCGCGCGCGATACCGTCGCCCGAGCCGGGCGCCGGCTCGAGCTCGACGCGCACGTCGACCTCGGCATCGAGGATGAGCTGCGTGCCCTGGATGCGCACGGGAAACACCGCCACGTGGGCGATCGAGTAGCCGTGCCAGGTGCCGCTGTCGAGCAGACGCACGGACTGCGACGGAAATTCGCCGTCGCCGGTCGACGGTGCGAGCGCGGACGTGGGATCGGTGGTGGATGAACCGTCCATCGGCGGCGCCGTGACGGGATCGTTCACGCTCTCGGGCGACGCGTACGTCATCCCCGCGGATCAGTGGAGCGGCGAGGGCGAGGGCGAGCCGCCGTTCGAAGAGCCGTCTGAAGAGGACTGCACGGGCCTCGACGCGCTCGCTGCCACCT
>JAICFA010000404.1 GCA_025923935.1 Candidatus Krumholzibacteriia bacterium | reverse complement strand
GTACAGCTGATGCACGCGCACCGCTTGCCCGCGCTTCGCAGTACCAACACGCTGGAGGTATTGGCGCGCGTGCGCAAGCTCGAGCTCTTGCAGCCGTGGGACGTCGACAATCTCGCGGCGGCGTACCGCTTCTTCCGTCTGGTCGAGCACCGGCTGCAGATGATGCACCAATTTCAGACGCACACGCTGCCGGACTCGCACGAAGAAGTGGGCTTGCTGGCGCGGCGCGTCTCCACCGGGCCGCTGGGCGTGTTTGTCGCCGCGGCGTTCGTGGACGCACTCTCCAAGCATCTGAACAATGTGCGCACCTTCGCGGACAGCTTCTTTGCGGGCGAGCCCGTCCACCCGCATTCGGTGTTGCTGATGCTGCCCGAAGACCACGAGCGCGCGGTGGGTGTCCTGCAACACTACGGCATTCGCGACGTGCCGCGCGCCATGCGCACACTGCACGCCATGGCGTACGGGTCGTTCCCGCGCTTTCTCGACCGCAGCGCGCGTGCTGCGTTCGAGTCGCTGTTGCCGCACGTACTGGAAGAGGCGTCCACCACCGGCGACCCGGATCAAACGCTGGTGCACCTCGCCCAGATCGCCGCCGCCGAGCGCAGCGAAGCCGCCTTCTACAAGATGCTCGCCGATTCCGCTCCCGCACGGCGGTTGATCGTCGCCATCGCCGGCATGTCGTCGCTGCTGACGCGCGAGTTGTGCGCGCAAATCGGTACTCTCGACTCGCTGCTCGAGCACGGCGATCGCGTCGATGAAACACTGACCACCATCGCCGAGTGGGAGCGCTTCTCGGCGCGCGACGCCGCGCAGCGCGGCGCCCAGGCGGATGAGCGGCGGCGGCGGCAGCGCGAGTGGTTCGAGCGGCTGCACCTGCGTGTCTTCGCCGAGATGGTGCGCCGCAATTTTCATCCGGGCCCGCACGGTGTAACCGGCGAGCTCGCACGCGCGACGGCGGCGCGCCTGCACTTGGCTGCGGCGTGCGACGAGATGATCCCCGAGCACGAGCACGTCGCCGTGTTCGCGCTGGGCTCATACGCCGTCGGCGAGCCGCGCATCACCAGCGACGTCGACTTGTTGGTGGTCGCCGACGGGATCGATTTACCCGATCTGACGCAGCGCTTGCAAGTGATCAATCAGTGGTTTTCCGACGGACGCATCTTGAAGCTCGATTTCCGCCTGCGCGCGGAAGGTGCGAGCTCGCCACTGGTGCAGGACATCGCGTTCTACGAGGAATATCTTCGCGGGCGGGCGTCCCTGTGGGAGCGCGTGGCCATGGCGAAATGTGCTCCCTGGTGGGGCGGCGAAGCGGTCCGGCGGCGTTTTCAAAAGCTGCTGCGCTCGTTCGCCGCGCGACCGTTTACACCGGACGAGAGCTCACAACTTCTCGAGATGCGGCGCAAAGTGGAATCCTTGGCACCGCGGCAATTCGGCGATTGGGAAACCAAGCGCTCCGCCGGCGGCCGCTACGACATCGAATACTTGTGCGCCATCGGACTCGCGAAGAGTGCGAAGGACCGCTTGGACTATTTCACCATGACGACGCGCGAGCGCGTCAACGCGCTCGTTAAAGCCGCGGTGATTTCGGAAGCCGACGGAAACGTTCTCGCGAGCGCGCTGGAATTTTTCAATCTGGTCGAGCACACGATGGATCTTCAAGAAATGACCCACCCGACCACGGAAGAGAAGGCGGATTATCTCTCGGCCT
>JAICFA010000403.1 GCA_025923935.1 Candidatus Krumholzibacteriia bacterium | reverse complement strand
TGGCCAGCTTCGCGCCACTCTTCGTCCTGGGAATCGTGAGCGCGGTGGTGATGATGGTCGCGTTTCTCTTCTACGCCATGTTCCTCAATCTCCTGCTCAAGCCGGTGAACAAGATGGAAGCGCGCACCATGCTGGCGCTGGCCGGTGTGGCACTGCCCCTCTATCTATTGAATCAAGTGAATCACTACGCCGCGTTCTTGTCGGCGACCGCCAACGACATCGAACGGATGCAGTTTTTTCTCGACGTGCACCGATTCGGAAACGCGCTGGCCGGTTTGTTTTTCGGCCTGTGGCTGTTTCCCCTCGGCCATCTCGTTTACAAGTCGGGCTTCTTTCCGAGATTTCTGGGCATCGCGCTAATGATCGGCGCGCCGGGATACATCATTTTGTTTCTTCAAATTCTCGCCTCGCCGCATGCTCCCGTGAGATTGTGGACCAATCCATTCCTCTTCGTGACGCACCTCGCGGAGCTGGCGCTATTGCTGTGGCTCCTGGTTCGCGGCGTGAACTTGGACGGCTACCGCGCCAAGCTGCTGGGCCCGCAATCGGCCTGATCGGCGGCGCGGCGGCGCAGCTGCGCAGTCGTTCACCGTTCAATCCGTTCGACGATTCACCGCACTGTGACCACCGTTTACAGTCCTGGAGTAAAATTGGGTGGTAATCGCCTTCTCTGAGAAGGTAAGCACCCTTTTCACAAGCCCCCTAAACCTTACATAGTACGAATCGTACCAAATTGCCCTTGACGGGTCCGGCCTGGTTTTTCTATGGTCGTCATGCGATGGGCCGCATCCTCAACAGAGCGCGCGCATGTCTTACCGTTATCGCGGCAGTCGTGGTGCTCGCGATCTGTGCGCGCGCTCCTCACGACACGATCGCAACCGACCGGCTCAGCGCCTTCGTCGACTCCATCATCCCGGCGGAGATGGCGAGTCAGCACATTCCCGGCGCCGCATTTGTTTTCGTGCAGAACGGTCGGGTCGTGCTGGAACGCAGTTATGGAATGGCCGATATCGAGCACGACCGGCCGGTCGATACCCACACCATCTGGCGCATCGGCTCCATTTCGAAGGTGTTCACCGCCACTGCGGTGATGCAGCTGGTCGACCGCGGCCAGGTCGAGCTCGACGCAGCGGTGGATCGATACGTCCACCGCGTTACCATCCCCAACACCTATCCCGACTCCGTCACCGTGCGACATCTCCTCACGCACACGGCGGGCTTCGACGAAATCCGGCCGGGTACACAAGCGGCGAGCGAAGACGGCATCCTTCCGCTGGCCGCTTTCCTCGGCGACAAGCTGGTGCGCGTGCGACCGCCGGGACGCGTCATCGCCTACTCGACGTATGGCATCACCCTGGCGGGCGAGCTGGTGGAAGAAGTGAGCGGGGTTCCCTTCGAGACGTATGTGAAGCAAAACATTTGGGTGCCTCTGGCCATGGAGCATGCCTGCATCGCCGTGCCGCAGGCGTGGGAGCATCATGTCGCGCGTGGCTACGAGGTAGATGGCGACTCAGCCGTGGCGCAAGCCTGGGAGTGGTATCACACCGCTCCGGCGTCGTCGATCAATGCGACCGTCTCCGACATGGCGCGCTTCATGATCGCGCACCTGGGCCGCGGTGCGATGGGCAAAGCGCGCATATTGAGCGGGAACGCCGAAGCGGAGATGCAGCGCCGGCAGATCACCATGGATCCCGACCTTCCCGGTTACGCCCTCGGCTTCAACGAAGACTTC
>JAICFA010000402.1 GCA_025923935.1 Candidatus Krumholzibacteriia bacterium | reverse complement strand
GGCGCGTGGGGACCCACGCTCGAGGAGAAGCGCACGGAGATCGCGACCCAGCGCGCCGAAGAGGAGCGCGCGCTCATCCAGAAGACCTTCGACGCCCGCGTGCAGGCGCTGCGCAAGCGGGCGCAGGAGCTGGAAGCGGCGGGCGACTATCCGGGTGCGCTGGCGCAGTGGCAAGCGGTGTTGGAGTTCGTCCCCGACGATCCGCAAGCGGTCGCGGCCGCCGCGGCTGCGCGCGAGCGTGTGTTGCAACAACAAGCCGCGCAAGTGCGCGACGTCGAGAACCAGGCGGTCATTCGAACGCGCTTCGCGGAAGGCCTGGACCGCTACAACGCCAACGATTTCTTGGGTGCGCGCAACGAGTGGCAAGCGGTGCTGGAAATCGATCCGGACAACGCCGATGCGCGCGACTATCTCAACAAGACCAACGCCAAGATCGACGAGATCGTGCGCGGTCACGAAACCCGTGCGAAGGGACACGAAGCCGCCGGCCGTCTGACCGAGGCGGTCGCCGAGTGGAACAACGTGCAGCAGTACCGTCCCGACGATCCCGACGCGAAGGCGGCCATCGTGCGTATTCGCGGGCGCATCGAGTCGGTGACGCAGGACTATTCGGCGACACAGCGCAAGCTCCGCATCGTCACGCTATATAATGACGCGCTCACGGCCTACAACGCGGGCCGCTACCAAGACGCGATGACGGGTCTGCGCGAGCTGTTGACGCTCCAGCCCGACCACGCCGACGCGAAGAAGCTGCAAGCACTCGCCAAGCGCCGCACTACCCCGCTCAGCGACACGGAGAAGGCCCGCATCCGCGAACTGTACCTAGCGGGCATGCAAGCGTTCTCGAAGGACGACTACGCCGGTGCGATCGCGCAGTGGCAGAAGATCCTCGAGATCGATCCCACCAATCAGAGTGTCGCGCGCAGCATCGAAGAGGCACAGGAACGCCTGCGAAAGACCCAAGGACGGCGCTAGCAGTATGGCCCGTGCCGCTCTGGTCGAAAAGCGCGAGACGCGCGAGCTAACCGTCCTCGCCCAAGAGGGCCAGCTCGGCCGCGTACGCGACTTCGTGGTCGCGGTGTGCGAGGACGCCGGTTTCGGCCAGCGCGAGGTCGCCAACACCAAGCTCGCCGTCGACGAAGCCTGCACCAACATCATCAAGCACGCCTACTCCGACAAGAGCGAGGCGGGAGAGATCGGTGTGCTGGCGGAGATCGACGTCGGCAAGGTCAGCATCCACCTGCGCGACCGCGGTAAGCACTTCGACTTCGCGAGTGTGAAGGACCCCGACCTCGACCAGTACGTGGAGACGGGCAAGAAGGGCGGCCTGGGCGTCTTTCTCATCAACCGCCTGATGGACGCGGTCGAGTACCGCGCCACCGAAACCGGCAACGAGCTCATTCTCACCAAGCGCAGCCAGGCGGCGTTTTCGGCGGCGGTCATGCCGGAGAAGATGCCGCTGCGCGGCACACTCCGCTTCAAGTTCATGCTGCGCGCGAGCGGCGGCTTGGCGGCCCTCATGCTGGCGGCGTGGGTGTTCATCATGCTGCGCCAGACGCAGGACATCACCGCGCAGCGCGCCACGCAATGGATGGAGAAGCGACGGCTGGCCGAGAGCCTCGCCAGCCGCAGTGTATCCACCCTCATCGCGGACGAGTTCTCCATCGATCAAACCAATCTCACGTCCGAATTTTCGAAGCTGGTAGGAACGGGCGAAACGATTGCCTACGCTCGCGTCGTCGACGGCGCCGGCAATGTGCGCGCATC
>JAICFA010000401.1 GCA_025923935.1 Candidatus Krumholzibacteriia bacterium | reverse complement strand
GGGTAGATATTCCGACTTCCAATAATAGCGCCGCCCCTTGGGCTGAGTCGCATCGAGCAGGCTTTGCTGCGAGATGTAGGGGCGCCGCTGCACAATATCTCCGACGGGCTTGCCGAATGCCTTGAGGGGTGCTAAAAATTTCTCGGCGTCTTCGACCTTGCCGGTGTGGCACACGAAGACGGCGACGATGGGTTTGCCGTGCGCCGTCTTGTCGATCCAGGGCGCGGGCGGGGCGAGGCGGAGCACACCCACCATCGCGGCTTCCGCGGGTGCTTTGTTGTCGAGAGATTTCAGCAACGCGAGCACTTCCGGCGCCGACTCCGCGGGCCAGGCGATACCGCCACCCACGATCTCCGGCCCCACCGGAAACAGCTCGTATTCAATGTTGGTCACGACCCCGAAGTTGCCGCCGCCACCGCGCAGCCCCCAGAACAAGTCGGCGTTTTCCTTCTCGCTCGCGCGCACGCGCTTACCGTCGGCAGTGACGATGTCCATCGAGTGCACGGTGTCGCTGGTCCAGCCGAAACGCTTGGTGAGGTATCCGAGTCCACCGCCCAGCGTGAGTCCGGTCGCACCCGTCATGGAGACAAAGCCCATCAGCGCGGCCAGTCCGTGGAGCTGGGTTTCGCGGTCGACGTCGCCGAGAAGACAGCCGGGCTGGACGTTCGCGACCCGATTCTTCGCGTCGACCCACACGCCCCGCATGGCGCCGAGATCGATCATCAGACCGCCGTCGGCGACCGCGGTTCCCGAGATGTTGTGGCCGCCGCCTTTCATCGATATCGAAATGCCGTGCTGGCGCGCGAAATTGACGCACGCGGCGATGTCGGAGACACCGATGCAGCGCGCGATGAGCGCGGGCTTGCGGTCGATCATTGCATTCCAAATGGAGCGCGAGTCGTGGTAGGCGGGGTCACCCTCGACCAACACCGTCCCTCGCAGCGACGCGCGCAGCGCATCGACGTGCTTGGTCTCCATCTCGATTCGGCCGCCCTCGCGGTCCATGATTGGCAGCGTGGTCATTTCACTATCCTTCCTTTAGGGAACAATCGTGCCGCGGCATTCGCCGAAGCCGACGCGAACGCCGTCTTTTTCGCAGTAGGCGCGCAGGATGACGGTGTCGCCGTCTTCCAAAAAGGCGCGCGTCTCGTCGGTCGGCAACACCACCGGCTCCTGGCCGCGCCAGGTTCGTTCGATCAAGCAGCCGCGCGATTCTTTCTCCGCGCCCGAGATGGTGCCGGTGGCAATCAAGTCGCCCGGCTTCAGGTTGCATCCGTTCGACGTGTGGTGTGCGACCATTTGCGCGAGCGTCCAGTACATGTCGCGCAGATTGCCGCGCGAAATGCGGACCGCTTCGAAGCCGTCGGCGCGCATGCGCGCGGTCTCGAGCCACGCTTCGACGGCGATGTCGAACCCGCCCGTGCTCCGATCCTCCGCGTCGTCGAGATAGTCGAGCGGCGCGGGGTCGGATTCGTGGCGGTCGAAGGCGGGCACGCGAAAGGGCTCCAATGCGTCCATGGTAACGATCCACGGCGAGATCGTGGTGGTGAAGCTCTTCGCCAAAAACGGACCCAGCGGCTGGTACTCCCAGCGCTGGATGTCGCGCGCCGACCAGTCATTTACAAGACAAAGACCGAAAAGTTGGCGGCGCGCTTCGGCGATAGGGACCGGGCCGCCCAAGGAGTTCCCTGCGCCCACGAACGCACCCATCTCGAGCTCGTAGTCGAGCATTCGGCTCGGACCGAAGGTGGGGGCTGCGGCCTCGTCGGACTTGGTCTGCCCCTGCGGCCGTTTGACCGGCGCTCCCGATGCCACG
>JAICFA010000400.1 GCA_025923935.1 Candidatus Krumholzibacteriia bacterium | reverse complement strand
GTGCACGAGCTCCCCAACTGGATCACGCTCATCACTGAGTTTGTGCACAACCCCAAGGTCGTCGCCTTTCTGCACCAATGGGAAGGCATGATCTGGGCGATGGGAATCGCCCTTCTGATCATCATTCTCGCCCGCCTGGCGGCGCGCAACCCGCAGATGGTGCCGGGGCGCTTGCAGAACGTGGTGGAGATGGTGGTCGAGACGCTGTCGAACTTCATCGTCGGCGTGCTCGGCCCCGATGGACGCCGTTACGTTCCCTTCCTGGGCACGCTCTTCATTTATATCCTGGCGATGAACCTGGCGGGTGCCTTCCCGCTCGGGCACTCGCCCACCTCGAGTCCCAACACCACCGTGGCGCTCGCGCTGTGCGTGTTCGTGTACGTGCACTTCATTGGAATCACGCGCAACGGCCCGGTCGGATACGTCAAGCACTTGGCCGGCAACCCGCGCTCCCCAGTGGAGTGGGCCTTCGTGCCCCTCATGCTGCCCATCCACGTGATCGGCGAGATCGCCCGGCCCGTGTCGCTGTCGCTGCGACTTTTCGGAAACGTCACCGGCGAGGACGTGCTCTTGTTCGCGTTCTGCAGTCTGGGAGTCACCACCCTGTCGTTCATCGACTCGCCGGTCGGCATTCCCTTCCAGGTGCCGTTCATTCTCTTGGCATTCATGACGAGTTTCATTCAGGCGCTGGTGTTCACGTTGTTGAGCACCATTTACATCTTGCTGTGGCTTCCGCACGAAGAACACGGCGAAGCGCATCATCATTAGTAGTCGTTCGTAACCCAACGAGGAGGAAAGAAGAATGGATACTTCATCCGCACTGAGCTTGGCACTCCCCATCGGTCTCGGCCTCGCGGCCATCGGTTCCGGCATCGGCTTTCAAGGCGCCATCGGCAAGGCCATGGAAGCCATCGGCCGCCAGCCGGAAGCATCGGGCAAGATTCAGACGGCCATGATCATCGGCGCCGGCCTGATCGAAGCTCTGACGATCTACGCGTTCGTCACGGTCTTCTTGTTGATGGGCAAAATTCAGTAGCTCTTTGGGAGCAGGGCGGACCGAATCGGATTCTCCGCTCCTACTCCTCGCGCGGGAACTGCAATATGGATATCGATACGCGCTCGTCAAAGTCGCGTTCGAATTCCGATTCGGTCCACCCTCGCCGCGTAGCTCGCAGAGCATAGGAGAGTAAAATGGAACTGCAGTGGAAAGCATTACTCACCCAGGTGGTGGGCTTTCTCATCGTCTTGTGGCTGTTGCGCAAGTACGCGTGGGGTCAGCTGCTCTCGTTCACCGAGAAGCGCCGCGAGCACATCGCCAACGAGTTTGCGACGATCGAAAAGAAAAAGGTCGACGCGGAGACGCTGAAAAAGCGTTACGAAGACGAGCTGGCGGGCATCGAGGCGGCGCGGCGTGCGCGCATCCAAGAGGCGGCGCACGAAGCGTCCGAGATCGCGAGCCAGGTTCGCGAAGACGCGCGGCGCGAGACCGTCGATCTGCGCGTCAAGGCGAACCAGGACATCAAGATGGAGATGGAGAAGGCCAACGCCGCGTTTCGCGACCAGATGGTCGACTCCGTCATCGCCGCGACCGACAAGCTCATCAAGTTGCGCCTCGACGATACCCAGCACCGTCGCTTGATCAACGAGTTCTTGGACGAAGTCGCCGCCAAGCCGGCGGGACGCTAGGAGTACCGTGGCCGCAACCGGTGTCGGCAAACGTTACGCGATCGCCCTGTTCAACGCCGCCCAGGCGGAGGACGTGCTCGATCAAGTGCACGGCGACGTGACGAGCTTCAGCAAACTGCTCCACGTCGAGACGGG
>JAICFA010000399.1 GCA_025923935.1 Candidatus Krumholzibacteriia bacterium | reverse complement strand
ACTCGCGCAGTCGGGTAGCATCGATCTCGTACTGGTCGCGATCGCGGAAAACCTCCAGCCCGAGGTTGCGGCAACACTTTCGCCGCAGGCCGCGCCCAAGCTGGCCGGCTTTGCGCCCGGGGGGGCTACTCGACAAGAGTCGGTATTCAATGGACTGCGCGCGCTGCCGGCGGATGTCACCCACGTGTTGATCCACGACGCAGCGCGGCCGTGCGTTTCGCCCGCACTGATCGCATCCGTTCTGGACGCACTGCAGGCGCACGACGCCGTGGTCCCGGCTACGACGGTGACCGACACGCTGGTGCGCGACCACGAGGGCCATGTGGATGCCATCGTCGACCGCGTGCACGTGGCCGGCGTGCAAACGCCGCAAGCGTTCCGGTTGGAGCTCATTTTGCGCGCACACCGGGAAGCGCGCGCGCGCGGATTTCAGTCGAGCGACGACGGATCGCTGGTGCTGGCGTTGGGCGAGCCGGTGCGCACGGTGCCGGGTGAGCGCACCAATATCAAAGTGACCGTTCGCGAGGATGTGGAAATGGCGGAGGCAATACTGACGATGCGAAAGAACGGAGTACGCACATGACACGGACCGGAATCGGTTACGACGTGCACGCGGTGGTGGCGGGACGGCCGTTGATGCTCGGCTGCATCCACTTCGAAGACGCCAAGGTGGGGCTGGCCGGCCATTCGGACGCGGATGTGGTGGCGCACGCCATCTGCGACGCCATACTCGGTGCCGCGGCGCTGGGCGACATCGGCGAGCACTTTCCCAACACCGATGCGCAGTGGAAGGACGCCGCCAGCAAAGAGTTCTTGCTGCAAGTGGCGCGCAACGTGCGCAGCCTGGGCTACGAGATCATCAATATCGACTGCACCGTGTTCGCCGACGTGGTCCAACTGGGTGAGCGCAAGCGCGAGATGGCGCGCGCCATCGCCGAGCTGTTGGAAGTCGCGCCCAACTGTGTGAACATCAAGGCCACCACCTTCGAAGGCAAGGGTGCCATCGGTCGCGGCGAAGCCATCGCGTGCGAAGCCGTCGCGACCCTCGAGCGCGGCGCCGCGCCCAAAATGGATGCGTGGCGCGAGGACGTACTGTAAATGCCGGCGCTGCGTGACGTGCGCGTGCGCTTTGCGCCCAGCCCGACGGGATACCTCCACGTCGGCGGCGCGCGAACCGCCATTTTCAACTATCTCTTCGCGCGCCATCACGGCGGTACCTTCGTGCTCCGCATCGAGGACACCGACGCCGAGCGCAGCACGCGCGCGAGCGAGATCTCGCTTTTGGAAGACTTGCGCTGGCTCGGCCTCGACTGGGACGAGGGCCCCGACGTCGGCGGACCATACGGTCCGTACCGGCAATCGGAACGTATGGGCACCTACCGCGACGTTGCCAATACGCTAGTCGCGGCCGGCAAAGCGTATCCGTGTTTTTGCACCGACGCCGAGCTCGACCGCAAGCGCGAGGAAGCAATCGCGGCGTCGCGCCCGCCGCAGTACGACGGTACGTGTCGCGACCTCACGCCCGACGATGTCGCGGCCAGGCGGTCGCAAGGTTTGCCGGAGGCAATTCGCTTTCGCGTCGGCGAAGGAGTCGTACGCTTCCACGACGCGGTGCGCGGCGACATGGAGCTGGCGCACGACATGGTGGGCGACTGGGTCATCCTGCGCTCGAACGGACTGCCGACCTACAACTTCGCGGCGGCCGTCGACGACCAACTGATGAAAATCTCGCACGTGATCCGCGGCGAAGAGCACCTGCCCAACACACTGCGGCAGATCATGATCTACGATGCGATGGGGGCCGCCCACCCGATCTTCGCGCACGTGCCGCTCATT
>JAICFA010000398.1 GCA_025923935.1 Candidatus Krumholzibacteriia bacterium | reverse complement strand
TTCATGCGGGGCGAAGGCCGCCGCGTCCGCGCGTCCGGTCTTCCGCCCGACCTCATCGCCCAGTCCGCCCGCCGCTTGCGAATTCTCGCGCTGATCTACGCGAGCGTCTTCTTTATGGCGGGAATCTTTCCCGCGCTCCTGTTTCCTCAAGTTCGCGCGGAATTCTTGTCGAATCCCATCGCTTGGGCGCCGGGAACCATCGGCATTACCGTCGCCCTTCTGGTCGCGTTCTTAACGCGCAGTCCGCTCGTTCCGATTGGCTGGGTAACGACCGTTGGGCTCGTGTTCGAAGTCGTGAGCAGCTTCGGGATTGCCACGGCAGAGTTCCTCGATCCCACTGCGCTCGACTTCAACGCGCGCTGGGTCGGCCTCTCGTGGGTATCCGTTTGGGTACTGCTCTTTACCGTGGTCGTGCCGAGCCCGCCGCGCCGGACGGTGATCGCTATCTTGGCGTCGGTCAGTTCCGTTCCGCTCGTAAACGCTTACGTGATTACGCACCATTCAGTGCCGAACGCGACCTTCACGAAGTTTTTCTTCGGGCTCACCTTTCCTTATCTTCTCGTCGCCGTGATGGCGTACATCGGATCGCGCGTGGTTTATTCCCTGGGCCGAGAAGTCACGCGCGCACGCGAGTTGGGCGGCTACCAGTTGGTGGAGCGCCTCGGTGTTGGGGGAATGGGTGAAGTGTGGCGCGCCAAGCATTACTTGCTCGCGCGTCCCGCGGCGATCAAATTGGTCCGCCCGGAGTTTCTCGGCCCCGACGCCAATAACCGACAGATCCAAGAGCGTTTCGGGCGTGAGGCGCAAGCCACGGCGTCGATGCGCTCGCCCCATACGATTGCGCTCTACGATTTCGGTTTGGCCCACGATGGCACGTTCTACTATGTGATGGAGCTGCTCGATGGGTTCGATCTGGACACACTCGTGCAGCGCTTCGGTCCGCTTCCCGCCGAGCGCGCCATCAACATGCTCATCCAAGTTTGTGATTCGCTCGGCGAGGCCCACGAGGAAGGGCTCATCCACCGCGACATCAAGCCCGCCAATGTGTACGCTTGCCGCTACGGCCGCGAAGTAGACTTTGTAAAGGTGCTGGACTTTGGGATGGTCAAGTCGCAGCGCGTAGGCGAGGACGCCGACACCAAGCTCACGGGGGACCACGCGGTCTTCGGAACGCCGGCGTTCATGGCGCCCGAACAGGTGCTCGGCGACTCGATCGACGCACGCACCGATCTCTACGCAGTCGGTTGTCTAGCGTATTGGTTGGTCACGGGGCAGCTGGTTTTCACCGGCCGGACTGCTATGGAGACCATGATGCAACACGCCCAGACGGTGCCGGTGCCGCCTTCGGCGCGCACCGAGATGGACGTCCCCGCGCCCCTCGACGATCTCGTCATGTCGTGTCTCGCCAAAAACCCCAGCCACCGGCCGGCGTCGGCCGACGACGTAGCGAGAGCGTTGGCATCCATCACGACGCGAACCGCATGGACGACGCAAAGTGCACACGAGTGGTGGGACCGGCATCATCCCGCCGGGTCGCGACACGACGATGCCGTGGGGATTTTTTCCGGCGACGATCAGAACGCAGCGTTCAAGCTGAAGAGATAGCGGAAGTCGACGTAATCGTCGTCGCCGTTCACCGTCGGGTGGCTCACCCAGAACGGCACGTCGAAGCGCCACGAGAAATTCCAGAACGGCCAGGTGACGTTGGAGCGAATGCCCACGCCGGCGTTCTCGAGCCGGGCATCCAGCACGCCCGCGCCGACGAGCGAGGTCACGCGCGGGCTGTCTTGGATGGGATTGTCGCCGTCTAGAATCCAGCCCGCGTCGTAGAAGCCGTACC
>JAICFA010000397.1 GCA_025923935.1 Candidatus Krumholzibacteriia bacterium | reverse complement strand
GCGAGTGTGAAGGCCGGCTTCGACGGACGTTGGGCGGCTACGCCGCGGTTGAGCGTGAACGCGGACGGCTACACGCACGAATTGCAGCAGACCGACGAGCGCCGCGAGACGGCGCGCGCCACGGTCGATTACCGCCGGCGCCTGCTCGAGATGTCGGCGGGATTGCGCGTCGCGCGCCATGACAAGCCGGAGACGATGAGCGACGACGACGCGCGCAGCGTGCTGGCACTCGCCGGGTTCACGCTGGGGAACCGCGGCCGGTTCGGCGTGTCGACCACGCTTGAGCAAAATTTGCGCGACCAGATTGTCGATGACTATCCCAACCGTCTAAAGACGGTGCTGGCTGCACCGCTCTATGATCGCTTCCGCGCGATCGCGACGTACGAGTACGCCACTGCCAGCGGGCGCGCCGCGACGCACCAAGTCACTGCGGGCGTGGAAGGGACCACCGAGCACGGCACGCAAGCGTACACGCGCTACGCGCTCGATCGCGCCGCCAACGACGCGCGCATGGGTGCGGTGAGCGGGATTCGCCAGAAGCTGCGCCTCAACCCGGCCACCTCCGCCACCATCGGCGTGGAAGGATTCTGGTCCATGGCCGGCCGCGACGACGACGAGTACGTGTCGTTGACCGCGGGGCTCGGCTCGAAGCGGGTCGGTTCGTACTTCGTCGATGGTGGTTACGAATATCGCTGGGAGACGCGCGGCGACAAGCATCTGGTGCGACTGTCGGGTGCGCAGCAGCTGGGCGGCGGGTTTGCGTGGCTCACCAAGAACGTGCTGGGTGTGGGCTCGCACGACCTCGAGCTTGGGGTTCGCCGCGACGACGCGCAGTACTACGCGACACTCGCGGGCGCGTACCGCTCGCCGCACGCGCCGGTGCAATCGCTGGCGATGGTGAAGACCTACTACGACCGCTACTCGCCCATCGAGCCGGATGCGATTCGCTGGCGCACGGTGGCGTCCATCGACGTCAACGTGTTGCCGAGCCCGCAGCACGAGCTGCGTTTCAAGTACGCGTACAAGCACGTCGAGGACTGGAGCGACGCCGTCTCGCTCACCACCAACACCGACCTCGTGCTCGGGCAGTACGTGTGGCACTTCGGGCGCGGGTGGGATGTGGACGCATGGGGACGCGCGCTGCGCGTTCGCGGTGGCGGGACGCGCGAGTACGGCGCAGGCATCGAGCTGGGGCGCATGCTGTACCGCTCGATTCGCGTCGGTGTCGGCTACAGCGTGAACGGGTTCGACGATCCCGACGTGAGCACCACCGACGCGTGGAGTCGCGGCTTTGGCGTCCGCCTGCAGATGATTCTTTCCGATTGGCTGCTGGCCGATTTCGAAGGGTTGGACGAGGAACGATGAAACGGTTCGTAGTATTTGCGGCATTGCTTGCGATCGTGGTGCTCTG
Source organism: Candidatus Krumholzibacteriia bacterium (assembly GCA_025923935.1). GTDB lineage: Bacteria > Krumholzibacteriota > Krumholzibacteriia > WVZY01 > JAKEHA01 > JAKEHA01. The sequence continues at coordinate 468 of JAICFA010000397.1, read as the reverse complement.
GGCGCGGAGCTCGGCCGCGGCGATTGTGTTCGACGCCCGCTCCGTTACCACCGGGAGCGGAGTGTCGTTCACGCTGCCGCACACCGTCGGGGTGGGTAACGATCGCATCTTGATCGTCGGCGTTTCCACGTTCACCGCCAACAAGACCGTGACCGCCATGACCTACGCCGGGCAGCCGATGACACGCATCGGCTTCCTCGACGGAGGCACCGGCGCGAACGATCGCCGCATGGAACTGTGGCGGCTCGTTAATCCACCCATGGGGACGGCCAACGTGGTGGTGACGATGTCGAGCAGCTCGAAGACGGTGGTGGGTGCCGCGTCCTTCTTCGGCGTCGACCCGACCACACCGCACGGTGCCTTCGTGTCCAACGAAGCGAACACCAATCTCGCCACGCTTACCGTGCCGAGTGCCGCGGGAGAGCTCGTCATCGACTGCTTGTCGGTACAGGGCAATGCGGCGACGGC
>JAICFA010000396.1 GCA_025923935.1 Candidatus Krumholzibacteriia bacterium | reverse complement strand
GGTGCGCGGCAGCTCGTAGAGGCGCGCAAACACGCCGAACAGCATCATCGACGTACCGCCCACCGCGGCCAGGAAGTTGAGAATGTTGGCGCCGACTTCCCGCGACGCGGTTGCGAGACTCATGCGCTGCGGTGTGGTCGTTTCCATACTACTCCGCGAAGGAGGCGTTCTCGAAGCGCGTGCACGAGTCGATGAAGGTCAGGTTCACGGTTCCTGTCGGGCCGTTGCGCTGTTTGCCGATGATGAGCTCCGCCTTGCCGCGATGCTCGTCGCTGGTGTCGTAGACTTCCGGGCGAAACAGGAACAGCACGAGATCGCTGTCCTGCTCGATGGAGCCCGACTCGCGCAAATCGGACAGCATCGGGCGCTTGTCGCCGCCGCGCGACTCGACCGCGCGTGAAAGCTGCGAGAGCGCAATCACCGGAATGTTGAGCTCCTTGGCGAGTGCTTTCAGCGAGCGCGAAATGAGCGAGATCTGCTGCTGCCGGTTCTCCACGCGCTCGCGCACGCTCACCAATTGCAAGTAGTCGACCATCAGCATGCCGACGTTCGCCTCCGCCTTGAGGCGGCGCGCCTTCGCGCGCAGCTCGAGCGTGGAGAGGCCCGCCGAGTCATCTATATAAATGGGTGCCTCGGCGAGATATCCCGCCACGATGGCCAGCTCGGCGTACTCGTTCGACTTGAGATAGCCGCGGCGTAAGCGGTTCGAGTCGATGCGTGCTTCGCTGCACAGCAAGCGCGTCACCAACTGCTCCGCCGACATTTCCAGGCTGAAAATCCCGACCGGCGTTTTCTCTTTGATGGCCAGGTGCTGGCAGAGATTGAGCGCGAAGCTGGTCTTGCCCATGCCCGGACGTCCCGCCACGATGATCAGGTCGGACTTCTGAAAACCCGAGGTCAGCGAGTCCAGTTCTTCGAACGGCGATGGAATGCCCGAGATGTGGCTTCCGCTTTGGTAGAGCGCTTCGATGTTCTTGAAGTGGTCGCGAAGAATCTTGCCGATCGACTCGAAGCCCTTGAACATCCCCTGCTGCGAGATTTCGAAGATGTGCTTCTCCGCTTCATCCAGCAGCTCGGCCGCCTCGCGCTCCCCGGCGTAGCACTGCGTCGCAATATCATTCGAAATCGTGATCAGTCGTCGCATCACGAACTTCTCGAGCACGATGTTGGCGTAGTACTCGACGTTCGCCGCCGTGTGCACCGAGTCCATGATCTGCGTCAAATACGCCGCACTACCCGACGACTGGAACGTGCCGCGCTGTTTCAACTCTTCCGACAGCGTGACGACGTCGATCGCTTCGCCGCGCGCGGACAACCCCTCCATCGCGGAGAAGATGTCCTGGTGCGCTTTCTTGTAGAACGCTTGGTGATTCAGCGTCTCGGTCGCAATCGAGAACGCATTGTTGTCCAGCAGAACGGCGCCGAGAACCGCCATCTCGGCTTCGAGCGACTGGGGTGGTACGCGCCCGGCGGGCGCTTGGGGTTGAGGTGCAGTTTTTACAATTTCAGCCACGGGGCCTCCTCCGTGGCGGAAGTCTACCGCACGAACAACTGTAGGGGGAATCAATGACACACTGACAGATGGGGATGTTTAGTGGATAAGAGGTGGATAAAGCCGTCTATCTTGTTGATAGGCTCACACGGCCTTCAAAACGAACGTGAACGCCCCCTCCTTGGCGTCGCCTTTGTCTTGCACGTCCATGAGTAGAGCGGGGTCGAAGATCCCATCGCGGTCGTTGGCGGGCTCGCCGGGAAAGTAGAGCTGGGTGGTCAGCACGCGCTGGTGGGCCGGCTGCACGCGCACGTGAATGTGACGCGTGCGTCCCGGATACATCCCCGGCACGATCGTTTCCAAGCGATAGCGTCCGTGTTCGTCGGTGAACTGAT
>JAICFA010000395.1 GCA_025923935.1 Candidatus Krumholzibacteriia bacterium | reverse complement strand
TCCCCGTCGAAAAAGCGCGCCTTGTTTTCGCCGACCTCACCGACCGCGTCGACGACACCGCGTTTCGCTGGTAACGCAATCGTGTACTGCCGCTGCGGCAGTGACACAAAACAAGAACGCCCGGGCTCGCAAATAGCCCAGGGCGTTCTTGTTTTGTGATCACGCTGGGCGTAAACGGCGTTTACAGCCCTGGGTGAAATCCTCCGTCCCCGGGACGGTAAGCAGCTTTTTCACAAGCGCTCCGGCCGCGATCCGTTGATAAAGCTTGTTTGTGAAAAATGTGCGTACAACCGTAACGGTTGTAGAACTGCACGCCGCACGGCGGAGAAACCTTTGCCCCAGCTACCCGCTCGCCTTCTCGAACGACTCGCCTTCTTGCAAACGACGCAGGCGTTTCTCGTAGATCGTGAGCCCAATGTTCTCCAAGAACGGTTCGATCGCTTCGGTGTAGTGCGAGAACGTGCCGTGGTGAACCGCGGCGATGGCATTGGGCTGCATGCGATAGACGATCTGCATACCGTCTTTGGTACCCGCACTGCGCGCCGATCCATTGCCGGTGCGCTCCGCGCCGAGATACAACACCAACAGATTCGAGTAACCGTGCTCGCGCTGAAGCGTGCGCGTCGCCTCGGAAAAAATGGTGTCGCCGGTGACGTACGCAGTGAACGCTTGCGCGCCACCTTCGAGTCGAAGGAAGTAGCCGTTGTCGTGCTCGGTGGCTTCGACACCGGTCGAGCTCGCCTCCACCGCAGTGATGGTCAGCGTCATGCCGTCTTTCTCGATTTGGTAACTCTCGCTCCAAGCGAGCGCACGGGCACCGGGCGTTTTCAGTGGTGCCAGGACGGTGCCGGGCTCCAGGCGCGCTAGCGCGGCAGGATCGAAGTGATCCGCGCGCAGCGATGTGACCAGCACCACGTCGGCGCCACCGCTGAACAACGCTGGATTCGGAGGTGCCGCGATGCGCGTGACTTCGCCGAGGTCGGGCAGCTTGAACTCGTTGGCGAGAACGGGGTCACCGAAGATGCGAAACGGGCCGACCTCGAACACGAAGGACGGGCCGGCGATCCAGGTGAACTTCATGCGGGCCGGCTATTCGTAGCGGATGGTGACGCAGTCGGCGGTTTGCTTGGCCAGCTTGCGCGCCGCATCCACCGACTCCGCGCGCGCCAACGCCACACCCATGCGGCGGTATTTGCGCGTGTCGGGCTTGCCGAAAATGCGCACGTGGGTATTGGGAACCGAGAGCGCCTCCTCGATGCCATCGTAACCCGCAACGCGGGGCGAGTCGCGATCCGCCAAAATCACGGCGGATGCGGACGCTCCGTAATACGTGATGCTCGGGATGGGGAGCCCCAAAATGGCGCGCACGTGCAGGTCGAACTCGGACAGGTCCTGCGACACCATGGTGACCATGCCGGTGTCGTGCGGACGCGGCGACAACTCGGAGAAGATCACTTCGTCTTTGGTGATGAAAAACTCGACGCCGAAGATGCCCGCGCCGCCCAACCGATCCGTGACCTTCTTGGCGACGCGCTGCGCTTCCTCGAGCTGCGCCGACGTCACTTCCGCCGGCATCCACGATTCTTGATAATCGCCGCGCTCCTGCCGGTGTCCCACCGGGCTCACGAACAAGGTGGGACCGTCCCACTGGCGGATGGTGAGCAGTGTTATCTCGAGCGTGAAGCGAATGAATTCTTCCACGATGACGCGCCTTTCATCGCCGCGCATGTGGCTGCACGCGTAGTCCCACGCGGCACCGATCTGGTCCGCGGTTCCTACCGTCGACTGTCCCTTGCCCGACGACGACATGACCGGCTTCACCACGCAGGGAATGCCGACTTCCGTCGCCGCGGTGCGCATCTCTTCCAACGTGGTGGCATACGCGTAGCGCGCGGTCCGAATGCCCAATT
>JAICFA010000394.1 GCA_025923935.1 Candidatus Krumholzibacteriia bacterium | reverse complement strand
GCAGCGATCGGGATCGGTGTCGGTCCAGACGTGGCTGCGGAAGCTCATGAAGCCGTTGGGCTTGCCGTCGGTGAACGGCGAGTCGGCGAACAGCGCGGTCGCGATCGGCTGCAGCGCCAGCGACACGCGCAGCTTCTTCACCATGTCGGCTTCGCTGGCGAAATCGAGGTTGGCCTGCACCGTGCAGGTGCGCGTCATCATGTCGATGCCGAGCTTGCCTCTGCGCTCCATCTGCCCGCGCATGATCTTGTAGCGGCCCTTGGGCATCCACGGCGTGTCGGCGCGCGGCCACTTCGGATTCATGCCCATGCCGAGCAGCCCGACCTTGAGCTCGCTGCCGACCTCTTTCACCTGCTGCAGGTGGCGCCCGACCTCGGCGCAGGTCTCGTGGATCGAGCGCAGCGGCGCGCCCGACAGCTCGAACTGCCCGCCCGGCTCCAGCGTGATGCTGCAGCCGTCCATGGTGAGGGCGATGACGTTGCCGTGCTCTTCGACCGGCTGCCAGCCAAAGCGCTGCAATCCGCGCAGCAGCGCCCCGATGCCGTTGGGCTGCTCGTAGCTCACGGTGCGTAGCGTCTCCAGGTCGAACACGAACTTCTCGTGCTCCGTGCCGACGCGCCAATCCGCGCGCGGCTTGCTGCCCTGCTCGAAATACTCGACCAGCTGTCGCTTGCTGGTGATGGGGGCGCCGCCCGCCTTTGGTGGTGCCGACATCGATGCTCCTATTCCGCGCCGTCGGCCCCAGTGCCGATCGGCATCATCGGATGCGGCGGTCGCAGCGTGCCGTCGCCCAAGATCGCTTGAAAGACGGCGAGCGCGGTGAGCGCCGCCGTGTCGGCACGCAGAATACGAGGTCCCAGCCCGACCGGCGTAACAAAGGGCAAAGTGCGCAACCGGTCAAGCTCGCTCACATGAAAACCGCCCTCAGGCCCGCACAATATGGCCCATGCGTTAGGCGCTCTCACATGCAGCGTGAGCGCCTTCAACGCATCGGCTATCGGCAGCGCGGGTCCGGCTTCGGCGCACAGGATGATATGCCGGGTCGGTTCCCACGATGATACCAGCGTGTCGAACGAGATTGGCGCGCGCACTTCGGGAATGGTCAAGCGCTCGGTCTGTTCCGCCGCTTCGATCGCATTCGCGCGCAGCCGATCGATGTTGAGCCGGCTTGCGGCTGTTCGCCGTGTCATCACCGGCTGGAACGCCGCGACGCCGAGCTCCGTCGCCTTCTCGACCAGGAAGTCGACGGCGTCTTTCTTCAGCGGCGCGAAGCAGAGGACGAGGTCGGGGACGCTATCCTGGGTACGCCGCAGCCGTGTGACCTTGAGCGCGCCCTTGCGCTTGTCGAGCGAAGCGATCTCCGCCTCGAACTCGCCATCGCGCCCGTTGAACAGCACCAACGGATCGCCGGTCGCGCGCCGCATCACGTTGCGCAGATAATGCAACGCCCGCTCATCTGCTGGAACGATCGCACCGACAGCCAGCGACTGCTTGATATAGAGGCGCGGGATCATGCTGCGCGCGGAATTCTCTTCCCCCCTTGTGGGGGAAGGATGCGTAGGCTTAGCGAGCGCAGCGAGCTTAGCCGAAGCTGGATGGGGGGTGACGCCGCACGAGCGGTGGCACTAGCGCACCAGAATCGCGCGGCCACTTGACTACGATCGTGCGGCGCCACCCCCCATCCCAACCTTCCCCCACAAGGGGGGAAGGGGCGGTACGAAATTGACTCCGCGCCCCGCTTCAACGACTTTGTCTCCACCACTGACATTTGCCACCAATATGAGCAGCGCAGCGGACATTCAAGTGGGGGACTGGGTCGACCGGCACGTGCCGGCCGGATGGCGGCCCTATGTGCGCTTGGCGCGGCACGACCGGCCGATCGGGGTCTGGCTGCTGTTGTTCCCTTGCTGGTGGTC
>JAICFA010000393.1 GCA_025923935.1 Candidatus Krumholzibacteriia bacterium | reverse complement strand
GTGTTCGACGTCGATTCGACGGCACGACCGTGCGTGGGGGTAGCACCCGGCTCGAGCCGCGAGGCGCTGGCGGCGCTCACCGACTTGGGTTACATCGTCGAAGTGGGCGAGCGCGCGGACGGGTATGCGGTGCACCTGGGGCGCGTCGAGCGCAGCGACTATGCCGCCATAGACGCGTGCCGCCGCGTCATCGATGAATCGCGCCGGCCCATCGTGCGCTTCGGCGTGTGGCCCGACGGCTGCAAGAGTGCGTTTTCGGTTACGGGCGACATCGACGCGCTCACCATTTGGGATTTCGTGCAACGCTTCCGCGGGTTGTAGCAACGGATGGCGCCAAGAATCCTCATTGTGTCGGAAGATCTGGTCGAGCCCTGGGACGAAGGCATCAAGAAGTTCACCGTCTCGGTGGCGGGAGCGTTGGCCGGCGACCACGACGTGACGGTGATCAATGTCGACCGCAGCGGCTTCGCCGCGGCGCGCAACGGGTCGCGGAGCAACGCGGGCACGCTGGCCATTCGTTCGGTTGCCGGTACGCGCACCTTCATGTCGCCGTCGCTGCGTCGCGCAGTCGCGGGGTCGCAGCCCGATGCCATCGTGTACGTGCCGTCGCCGTCGTCGACGGCGGGGAGCTTCGTGCGCACGTTTGCGCTGCGCCGCCACTGGCCGCGCGCCAAGGTGGGCATGGTGGCGCTGATTCCGCGCCGGCACGCGGCTTCGCGGCGCATCGTACTGCAGGGAACGGCACCCGACTGCTTGTTTGTTCCGTCGTACGCGTCGCTCTTGCACGCGCGCGATCTGGCGTTGCGCTCGGAGCTGGTGCCGATGGGCGTCGACGTGGCCACGTTTCGCCCCGCGCGCGACGGCGAGCGCGCCGCGCTGCGACGCACGCACGGCGTCGGCGACCATGAGTTCGTCTTGCTGCACGTGGGACACTTGAGCGAAAAGCGCAATGTGCGCGCGCTGGCCAAGCTGGCGGCGCTGCCCAACACCAAGGTGATCGTCATTGGCAGCACCAGTACACCGGAGGACGCCGCCCTGCGCCGTCATCTGGAAGACGCGGGCGTGCGCGTGATTCGCGAATTCGTCCCCGTCCACGAGTTCTACCGCTTGGCCGACGGGTACATCTTTCCCACCTTCGACAGCGAAGGCTGCGTGGAAATTCCGCTTTCGGTGTTGGAAGCGCTGGCCAGCGGGCTGCCCGTGATCGCGCGCCCCTTCGGCGGTTTGCGCGACGTGCTCGCGCCCGGCGACGACGTGCGCTACTTCGACGGCGACGACGACATGCTGGCCGCGGCGGAAGCACTTCGCACCGGCCCGCGGCCGCACGTGCGCGACGTGGCCGCGTTTTCGTGGCGCGCCATCGCCGAGCGTATTGTGGATACCTTGCTTCCCGGGGGAGCGCGCGCATCGTGATGGAAGCCGCCGTCATTCGCGCCGACCACCGCCAGCTCCTCGGCATCGCGGCGCGTATCGCCAGCCCGTACCACACCGAAGACCTGTCGCGGCTGGAGTCGGTCGTGCTGCACGGCGTGGGCCGGCTCTTGGAGTCGCAGAAGGTTTCGTTCGTGGGAATTGCCGCGCGCTACGGTGCCATCCTCGACTCCACGCCGCTGGCCGAGTTCGTGAAGCGCGACGTCGACCGCTACCGCGCGCAGCGCGACGAGTTCGAGCGCATCCGTGCGCGCCTCGCCGGGGATAAAGTCGATACCATGCTGTTCAAATCCACCGGCATGGTGCCGTCGTTCCACTATCAGTCGAGCAATCTCGACGTGCTGGTTCCCGATGGCGCCGCGCACAAGGCGCGGGCCGCTCTCACCGACCTGGGATACGTCGAATTGCTCAACGTGGAAGAGCCGAAGAAGTTTCTCTTCCGGCGTTTCACCGGCAATACCGCAAGCTTCGCCTTCCACCTGCACG
>JAICFA010000392.1 GCA_025923935.1 Candidatus Krumholzibacteriia bacterium | reverse complement strand
TCGACTGCTGAATCGCACCACTCGTAGCGTCGGTCTGACCGAAGCAGGTGCACGGCTGCATGAGCGCCTCGCACCGTTGTTCAAGCAATTCGACGCCGCGGTGGCGGAGGTGGTGGCCACGAAAGGGCGCGTCGCCGGGACACTGCGCATCAATACCCTGGGCATGGCCGCCAGAACGCTCATCGCGCCACGTCTCGGTCGTTTCCATCGCAACAATCCGGACGTCGTGCTCGATATCGTGATTGATGATGGACTGAGCGACATCGTCGCCGGCCGTTTCGACGCCGGCATTCGAATCGGCGAGCGGCTCGAGAAAGACATGATCGCCGTGCGGCTGACGCCGGATGTACCGATGATGGCCGTCGCCTCGCCGAACTACCTGGCACGTCACGGTGAACCCAGGACGCCCGACGATCTGCAGCATCACGCCTGTATCAACTGGCGCTTCCCCGGTAGCGGGAACCTCTTTCGATGGCCTTTCGAAAAGAAACGAAGGAAGCTCGATTTGACCGTCGAGGGCCCGCTCATCGCGAATCTCTCGGACATCGCCGTCGAAGGCGCACTGCAGGGCTTGGGCATTCTCTACGCCTACCACGATGACCTCGTCCTGGATGCGCTCGAACGGGGTCGGTTGAAACGCGTGCTTGCCGACTGGTCTCCGACCGTGCCGGGCGTGTTCCTGTACTACGCAAATCGCAGCCATTCCCAGCCCGCCCTGCGCGCGTTCATCGATTGTCTTCTGGATCGCGACTTGACGGGCGGGTGATTGCCGCCGAACGTGCATCGTTGCACGTGCAGAACGGCGCGCTTCGTCCTACCATCGCGCTACATAAGACCTTCGGCGATGGGAGCTTTGAAGACGATGGGGAAGTGGTTTACGCGCACGGCTGTGCTTGCAACTGCGGTCGTTGCAATCTCTTTCGGGTTTGGACTTAGGGCGAACGCTGCTGGTGGCAACGCCACCACCAATTCAAGAACGGGGCCAGAGGTACGTTCCGCCGCCGCACTGGTCGTGGACGCGGCTACCGGCGACGTGCTCTTCGAGCGCGACGCCAAGGTCGTGACCCCTATTGCGTCGATCACCAAGCTCATGACCGCGCTCGTCGTGCTCGACGGTCTGCAGCCGCTCGATGAAGTCATCACGATCACGAAAGACGATCAGTGGAAGGGCAAAGGTGCCTACTCGCGCCTCCCCGTCGGCGCGAAGCTGACGCGCGGCGACCTGCTGCGCCTCGCGCTCATGGCTTCTGAGAACCGTGCCGCACAAACCCTCGGGCGCAACTATCCCGGCGGCATGAAAGCGTTCGTCCACACCATGAACCTGAAAGCCAAGGCGCTCGGGATGACACAAACCCGCTTTGCCGATGCCTCCGGTCTCTCGAGCGGCAACCTGTCGAATGCGCGCGACCTGGTGAAGCTCGTCAACGCGGCGTCGCGTTTATCCGTGATCAGTGAGTACTCCACGCTGCCTTATCACGAAGTTCGCGTGGGCAGGAGCGTGCTCGGGTATCACAACACCAATCTGCTGATCGGCAAGCCGGACTGGAACATCCTGGTGCAGAAGACCGGCTACACCAACGATGCGGGCCAGTGCCTCGTGATGGAGGCAAAGATCAATGAGCGTCCCGTGGTGATGGTCTTGCTCAACTCGTTCGGCACCTTGACGCGCACCGCCGACGCGCGGCGCATCCGCCGCTGGATGGAAGCCCAGAAAAAGTCCACGGTCGCCGGATTTGTCGAGGAGGGAGACCAGCCGGCTTCCGGCATGCAGCCGGTTGTGAACTCGCACTTTCCTCACATGACGCGCGACAAGTCGGAGTCGCCCCTGTAGCAGGCAGGCAAGGGTCGGCAGGATGCGGCATGACTGTCACCAGGGAACAGGTGGAAAGTGGTCAGGCCGTATACTCGAAGCGGGTGCTCAAGGCT
>JAICFA010000391.1 GCA_025923935.1 Candidatus Krumholzibacteriia bacterium | reverse complement strand
TATTCCCTGCCAACCGTGCGTTTCGGACAGTGACATGTCGCCCAGGAACCAGCGGTTTCCCGCCGGGTCTTCCGCTGCGCGCTGCAGCGAGACCGAGCCCAGCCCGTCGCCACCACCGGCATCGATCCCGAAGCGCGTCCAGGTGTCGTTGCTGTAGTTGGCGTCGGTCTCGTCTTCCAGGCGGTCGAGTGTTTTCTCGGGCCGCGACAGCGTACAGAACCACTTGAAACCCTGCGAATCGGCCAGCAGCGCGAGATTGTTGTACTGATTGCTCGGCACCTGTGTCCCGCCGACGGCGAGGTTGTAGTTCACCCAGGCACCGTTGGGCATCAACTTCCCGACATAATACGACGCGAACGATGCCCACACCGAGCCGTCGACATCGACGGAGAGGCGCTTGATATCGTTGCCGCCGGGCGCGTTGGGGATGAGATTGGTGAACGTGGCGCCATCGAACGTGAGTAGATTGGCGCCGCGCCGCTCGAGCTGTTCCACGCTCCCCAGGTACAAAATGCCGTTGTCGGCTTTCGCCATGGCACGGATTTGGTTGTTGGCGCCGCCGGCGGCGAAACCGTAGTTCGCCGCGATGGGCGTGGTCGAGTACTGGTTCCACACTTGACCCGTGCCGGTGTAGCGGTGCAGATTGCGCGTGCTCCCACCCCACATCGTCGTACCGTCCCAATACAGGCCGTGAATAACGCGCAACGTATCAGGACCGAGATCCGTCCACGACGAGTTGGCGGGATTGAAGCGGTGCACGCCGTCGTTGGTGCCGACCCAAATCATCGTCCCGTCCGTCCCCAACACATTGGCCACCACCGGCCCACCGGCGGGACGGCTGAAGAGTCCCAAGCGATCGAGCACGGCGACACCGTTGTTGGTCGCGACCCAAGTCTTGTCGTCGTTCTCGGCCAGCACGTCTTTGACATCGTCGTCGGGCAGGCCGTCGCGCTCGAAGTAGCGCGCCGCGGCGAAATCGTTGCGAATCGTCCCCATGCCGGGATTGGCGCCGTACACGATGTCCGTGCCCCACTTCGCAATCGCATTGATGGTGTTGCTGGACAGCCCGTCGATCTGCGCGTTGAGCGAGCGGATCAACACCGGCCGCCCGTTCGACATGCGAACCTTCGCAATACCGAAGTCGGCGGTGCCGATGTAGATGTTGTTCTCGTCGTCGAACACCAAGCAGCGCAGCTGGTTCGACGGCAATCCCGTGTCCACGTTGTCGAATTGCTCGAAGCGATTCTCGTCCACGTGGTACAGCACGAGGCCGCCGAAGGTGGCCATATACAGGACCCCGTCCTTGTGCACGATGTCGTTGATCATGCTCGCGTCGATGTGGTTGGTCCATTCGACTTGGGCGGCGGCGGGTGCGGTGATGACCAACAGCGATACCAAGCCGAGGCACGAGATGTTAATTCGCATGCGAATCCCCCAGGTGCGCGACCGCGGGTCGAGAGCCCTTGTCGACGATGTCGAGAACGCGCCGCCGCCCCAACAGCACCCGTACGAAGGTGGCCACCAGGATCTTGGCGTCGTTCAAAAGCGACCAGTTTTGCACGTAGGCGGCGTCTTGGACGAGCAGTACGTCGCGTGGCACCGTTCCCGCGCCCGCGCGCCACGGTCCGGTAACGCCGGGACGGACGTCGTAGCGAAAGCGCGCGACTCCGTCGACGAAACGCGCGTCTTCGGCACGCAGCGGGTAGGGGCCCACGATACTCATCTTTCCGATGACGACCAGCCAGAACAGGGGAAGATTGACGAAGTCGGACGGACCGTCGGGGTCGCCGTCCCCGGCCACGGGCACCGCGATGGACTCGCCGCGGGCGCCGAGGCGTTCGCTTACTACAAAAGGCTTGCGCGCCCTCGAGAACGCGTACAGCGAGTATACCACATGAAACGGCGCCGAAACCACGGCCAAGGCCGC
>JAICFA010000390.1 GCA_025923935.1 Candidatus Krumholzibacteriia bacterium | reverse complement strand
CACGTTGATCGGGTCGTCGAGCCCGGCGAGCTGTATCGCCACGGCCTTCATGGTGGCGGTGATGGCACTGCCACCCGTGCCGTAGATGGAATTGGGCCGATCCGTGGGACACTCTTGAGCCGAAGCGCTGAACGGCACGAGCCACACCAGCGCTGTACCCAGGACGGCGCCGATGCGACGCCCCGCGGCGCGATCGAGAGTTATCCTATTGTTATTGTTAGGTGGAAGTCCCGCGCTGGTCGCTGGGGCCGAGCTCCCACTCGGCTCGGCGCAAAATGTGCGGAGAAGCGATCTCATGGAGTGATAGATCCTCAGTCATGGCGCTCCTCCGGGGTGGGGTCGGGTCGCAAATTTGGTTATGGTGAAACTTTTGTCAGCCGCTCGCATTCATCGCTGGTCGCGTTTGAATTCGAGCGGTCAAGGTTGCTGGTGGCGCGTAGCTTCGCTCATCGGGAAATCCGCGTTTGACGAAACGCTGCAGCCACAACGCAGGCGCGAGCAGTGCAACGAGCAGCATGCCGGCACTGACGACAATCAGGCAGACGAACGTGGTCATGGGGGCAAACTCCGGTGAACATGGGCGGGCCGGGCCCGTCGTTAGCAAATAGCGATCCAAGCCGAGTGAAGTCCGCGAGCAAGGCCATGTGCCGCTCGGGACGTCAGTCGCGGTCCGTTTCGAGCTCCGTGGGGTAGTCGAGGCGAACCTTTTCGGTTCGCGTGATCCTGACGATGCGAGAGTCGTGAATCTGAATCTCGACCGTGCCGAACTTCAAACCTTGAAGTGCGTCCACGACTCGTTCTTGGAGCTCTTTGAAACCTAAGTTGTGTAATACGCGCGCCTTATTGGTCATGTCTACCTCTCTAGGTTCGAACCGAGTTCTCACCGAACGTCATTCTGCGACGTTTGCCCGCTTGCGCGGTTGACCCGCGAACCCAGGGGTCCCTGGAGTTCGCCAGCCAATGTCGTGTGCAATCCGCACTCGCGTTGATCGCCCAGCAACCGACCTTCCCGGGCGTCCTGCCCAGCAAGCGTTGGCTGTGTCGAGTGCACGTCTCCGATCGAGCGATACCCTTGCTCGTAGAGCGGGTGATACGGCAGATCGTACTCTTTCAAGTAACGTCGCACGTCATCGTCCGTAAAATCCAAGATCGGGCAAATCTTCGTGTACGGCCCCTGTCTCTCGACATGCTGCAGGCTCGACCGATGTTGGGTTTGACTGCGCCGAAGCCCCGCAAGCCAAGCTTTCGGCCTCAGCTCGTCGAGCGCCCGCTGCATTGGTTCCACCTTGGTCACGCGCTGATAACGTGCCAACGCGGACGGGTCTCCCTGCCAGAGTTGTCCGTGAATCGCCTCGAGCCGCGCCGACGTCAACCGGGGTGCGTAAACGCGCACGTCCAACTCCAAGCGATCGCGCAGCTCTTCCATGAAGCGATAGGTTTCTGGGAACAGATAACCCGTATCGATGAAGACGACTCGGATCGTGGGCACTACTTGCGCGACGAGATGCAGCATCACCGCCGACTCGCCACCGAAGCTCGAGGTCAGAATCAGATCATCGTGAAACGACCGATGCGCCCAACGCACGATGGCTTCTGGCCCCTGATGCACCAATGCCTGGTCGAAACGTGGTGCCGAAGTCCACGCTTGCCCCGAGTCTTCTGCGAGCACACGCTGGCGATCTACCGCGCTCATAGTCGTCCTCCCACCGGCGCGTAGCTGGAAGGGCGTCCGAGGACGAGCTTGTGCTTTTGCGGAGCGAAGGTGGTGGTGGGTAGGTCGTGACATCGGTGGTCCGAGCTAGCGCCACGGTGAGCCGCGCAGGGGCGCGGTGCCATGGGTTGGGCCGGAGCGCGCCCCGGCAAGGTTTCGTCGATTCTCAATGATTTCGGACTATTGTCGTGTCGTTGGTCCATCTCTAGTAATCCT
>JAICFA010000389.1 GCA_025923935.1 Candidatus Krumholzibacteriia bacterium | reverse complement strand
CGCCACCGCGGTACCGAAGTTCGGCATGGCGGCGATCACCCCGGCGACGATGGCGATGGCCGCGGCGGCGGGAACGAAACCGCGCCGGAAGGAGCGAAAGTCGCGCCCGGTGCGGGTCGCCCAATACGCCAGGAAAAACACCAGCGCGGTACGCGCAATCTCCGACGGCTGCAGCGTGGTGTGAATCAGCGGCAGCAAGTACCAGCGGCGCGTGTCGCGAATCGTCACTCCGAAGACGAACACGCCCACCATGAGCAACACACCGGCAAGCAGCAGCATGGGCGCGGCGCGGCGATAGATGCGGTAATCGACGCGCGACGCCAGGAACATCACGATCAACGCCACCACGCAGCGGCCTGCGTGGTTGCGCATGAGGGCGAAGTGGTCGCCGAATTTGCCGCCGGCGAAGTACGAGCTCGACGACAACACCACGCTCAAGCCCAGCGCCATCAGGAACAACGTCACCACCAGCAAGCGCGTGTCCATGCCCAGACGCAGCGCGCGCTGGCCGGAGGCATCGACGGGGACACTGCGTTCGATCGCATCCATGCGGCTTCCCTTCTAGAGTGCGTTGACGCTGGCGCGGAACACTTCCCCGCGCTCCTGATAGTTCTTGAACATGTCGAAGCTTGCGCACGCCGGTGCTAGCAGCACGGTGTCGCCGGGTTGCGCCGCGGCGCGCGCGGCGCGCACGGCGTCTTTCATATCGGACGCCTGGGCCACGTCGACGCGCCCCTTGAGGGCGCGCGCGATGACGTCCTTGGCCTCGCCAATCAGCACTGCGCGCCGCGCCGACTTCAGGTGCGGCAAGAGCGCGCGAAAGTCACCCTCTTTGTCGCGCCCGCCCAGGATCACGATGACCGGCCCGTCGATGCTGGCCAGGCTCTTGGCGGTGGCGTCGACGTTGGTGGCCTTGGAATCATTGATGTACGCGACTCCGTCGACCACGCGCACCAGCTCCATACGGTGCGGCAGCGGGCGATAGGCGCGTAGCGCCGAGCGAATCGCGTCCAGCGGCACGTCGAACGGAATTACGGCCGCGATCGACGCCAGCGCGTTTTCCAAATTGTGCACGCCCACCGGCGTGAACTCGCTGCGGCGGATGACGGCGTCCTTGCGCCCATTCCACGCACGCACGATGGCGTCGTTCTCGAAATAGACGCCCGTTTCCAGGGTGCGCTGCGAGCTGAACGCAACCGACGGGCCGCGGTGCGACTGCGCGAGGGCAACGGCCGCTTCGTCCTCGGCGTTGTAGACGTAGGTGGTGCGGTCGTCGGCGCGGTTGAGAATGCGTCCTTTCGACGCCGCGTACTCGTCGAACGAGTGGTGGTAGCGGTCGAGGTGGTCGGGTGTCACGTTCAAGAGCACGGCAACGTCGACGCGAAAGCGATCGATGGTGTCGAGCTGAAAGCTGGATAGCTCGAGCACCAGTGTGCCGGGGTCGCGCTCGCGCAACACGTCCGCGAGCGGGGTACCGACGTTGCCGGCGACGACCGCATCGACGCCGCCGGACTGCAAGATGTCGCCGATCACACCCACGGTGGTGGACTTGCCGTTGGTGCCGGTGACTCCGACGATGCGCGCGCGCGTGTAGCGGTACGCCGCCTCGATTTCGCCGATCACGGGCACGCCGGCGCGCTCGGCACGCACCAGCACCGGATGGTCGAGCGGAACACCGGGGCTCACCACCACGCACTGGCTGCGCGCGGCGGCTTTTTCGGCGTCCGCGCGCGCGACGATCTCGATGCCGGGGGCGGCATCGACGCGAAAACGCTCCAGCGCGGCCGCGTCGTCGTCGCTCACCGCCACCTGCTTGCCATCGCGCGCCAACAGCCGGCTCACCGCGATACCGCTGCGCGCCATGCCGAACACGAAGAAGCGCGAGTATTCCGGAAAGCCCGTCATGTCCCCTACTGCAGCTTGAGCGT
>JAICFA010000388.1 GCA_025923935.1 Candidatus Krumholzibacteriia bacterium | reverse complement strand
CGTCGCTTCCGCGTCGACCAATCCGCCGCAGCTGCAGGGCTGGCCGCTGCAATTGACCGACCCTTCGACCAATTCTCCCAGCGTGGGCGACATTGATTTGGACGGCGACCTCGACATCATTGTGGGCAACGATCGCTTGTACGCGTGGCAGTACGACGGCACCGAAATCGTCGACGGTGACGGAGAACCGCTCACCTGGGGTGTCCTCTCACCTTTGGGCGACGATTTCATCGGACCGTCGGCGCTGGCCGATTTGGACAACGCGCCGGGTTTGGAAATCGTGGCGGCGGCCTACACCTCGAAGCAGTTGTACCTGTTCAACGCCACGGGTGCGGTGGTTCCCGGGTGGCCGCGACCTACCATCGACTTCGTGCGCGCGAGCGTCGCGGTGGGCGACATCGACGGCGACGGCGATTTGGAGATTTTGGCGATCGACCAGGACGGGTACTTGTACGCCTGGAACACCAACGGCACCGAGGTGCGCGACGGCGACGCCAATCCTGCCACCACAGGTGTGTTCCGCCGTTTCCCCGACACCAACCAATGGCAATATCAGGCTCCCGCACTCGCCGATATCGATGGCGACGGCAAAGACGAAATTATCGTCGCCGCGCAGGACATGAAGCTGTACGTGGTGAACGAAAATGGCGCGGATCAGGCGGGCTGGCCGCGCACGCTGCCCAACTACCCGGGCGGCGGCGTAGTGGTCGGCGACCTCGACAACAACGGCGACTTGGAGCTCGTCGTGACCACGCGCAACACCGGCGAAACCTACGCCCTCAATCACGACAATACCGTGATGTGGCAGCGCTGGCTGAGCTGCAATTTGTTCTTCAATCCTTCGCCCTCGTTGGCTGACATCACCGGCGACGGTAAGCTGGAGGCGTTCATACCGGCGTCGAACGGCCGCTTATACGCAGTGCAGTACAATGGCGCCGACGCACCGGGTTGGCCGGTGGTCTATTCCAATAGCACCTACACCGAGTCGTCTGCGGTGGTGGCGGACATCAACGGCGACGGCGCGGTCGACGTGGTGCTGGGCGACGAGGCGAAGAATATCAACGCGTGGAACGGTAACGGGACGCCGGTGGACGGCTTTCCGCTGGTGATCAAGGACTCGCTACGCGGTACGCCGGCCATTGCCGATCTCGACCGCGACGGCGACGTGGAGATACTCGCAGTGGGTTACGACCGCACGGTGTACGTGTGGACTCTGCCCGCCCCCTACAACGCGGCACTCGCACCGTGGCCGACGTTTCGCGCCAATATTCACCGCACCGGGCGTCACGGCTACGATCCGTTGACGCCGGTCGGTGACACCCCGCGGCCGCAGTGGTTGCTCGCGCAGAATTATCCCAATCCGTTCAACCCGACCACCACCATCGTGTTCGAGCTACCGGCGGCCTCACGCGCGTCACTCATCGTGTACGACGTGACCGGCGCACGCGTGCGCACGCTGGTCGAGGGTCCCACCCGTGTGGGACGACATGCAATCGTGTGGGATGGGAAGAACGATGCCCGCCAGCCGGTGGGATCGGGCGTGTATTTCTACCGGCTCGTCACGTCCGGCAAATCGCTCACCAAGAAGATGGTGCTCTTGAAATAGCCGGCGCTACGCCAGCTCCTTCACCAGCGCTTTCAGGAACGTCCAAAACGTCGCGACCGAGGGAATGTTGACGCGCTCGCTGGGCGAGTGCGGCGACTCGATCCACGGCCCGATCGACACCATATCCATTCCCGGGAGCTTCTCGCCGATGACACCACACTCGAGGCCGGCGTGCACCGCTTTGAGCTCCGCTTTCTTCCCTAGCGAGCGTTCGTGCACGCGCTGCGTGGCCGCGAGCACTTCGGACTTCAGGTTGGGCTTCCAGCCCGGGTAGGCGTCGTTGTGGGCAATGGTGCCGCCCGCCAGATCGGCGACGAACTCGACGCGGGCGCGCAGTGCCATGAGCGCGGAGCGGATCG
>JAICFA010000387.1 GCA_025923935.1 Candidatus Krumholzibacteriia bacterium | reverse complement strand
GCCCGCGCGACGAAAACGAACGTCCACTTTTGAGGATTCGAATCGTACAGAATTGGTTCGAAGAATTTCGTCAGCAGACCGCGAAGAAGTGAACCCCGGCTACGGCTCCCGCGCCGACGGCGCGGTCAGATACGTCCCAAACCATTCCTCGGTCGCCCTGATGGCGTTGTCGAGCGCTTCGCTCGCGATGTGGCCATCGTCGTAGCCGTAGGTGTGGCCCGTCAGTAGTCGCAATAGCTTCTTGTCGGCGCGAATGGTGGGCGTGTCGTAGAACTTGTACGAGTCGGCCACGGGACCGGTGGGGTCGTGCTCGCCGTGCACGACCAGATGCGGAATGGCGAGGTCCTGCGCGCGCTCTCCCACCGCGTAGTCGTCGCGGTGCGATTCCAGATCGTCCAGAAACGCCGCGCCGAGTGCCAACGAAGCTCCGCTCGCGTAATCGGTGAAGGGAAGCTCTCCCTTGGCGCGCCACAATTCCTTTTGCCGCGGCGTGTAGTGATCGGGGTGCGCGAGCGCGGACCATGTCGCCAGCGCGGAAACGCCGGGATCGGCGAGCGCAGTCAGGATCGACACCACACCGCCGCGGCTGTGACCCCACAGCCCGATCACCGGTTCGTCGGCCAGCCCCAGCAGAAACTTGCCGCCCATGGGATCGCGCAGCCACGTGAGCACGTGCGCAAGATCATCGAGCTCGCGCGCGATGGTGTTTTCCTTGAACAATTCCGGCGACACGAATCCGTCGGCGACTTCTTCCACCACGGTGCCGTCGGCGGGGATATGGCCGTTGTGCGAATAGTCGATGGCCAGGACACCGAAGCCCTTGAGCTGCAGCCGGGTCGCGACGATGGGGATGAATCCCCAGCGACGGTGGCCCTTGAAGCCGTGCGACATGACGATCACGCGCTCGACATTGCCATGGTCGGCGCCGTTGGGCGCGTACCAGTCGGCCACGACCGGGTGCTGGTCGCGAGTCGGAATCGATATGACGGGTGTGGGTTGCATAGGCTGGTGCAGTGGTGACGCACCGCCTACGATAGGCAATCCCGGGAGCCTTTGCAAGCATGCGCGACCGTCGTCGCGAGGCCCAGAGCGGTTGCGAAGTTTGGCCGCCGCAAGGGGTTGCGCGCGGGCCGCGGCCCGTCTATGATGGAGCACTCCATGGTCATCCCACGCACGAATGGACTCGATGCGGGCGTCATCCTGGCGCCCCTGTGCGGTGTTACGACAGCACCGTTTCGCCGCATTTGTCTGGACCACGGCGCCGACCTGGTGGTCACCGAAATGATCAGCTCGGAGGCCATGACGCGCGGCAAAGAGGAAGACTGCAAGGCGATTCGCGGCCTCGATGTGCGCGAAGGACCGCTTTCCATTCAGATCTTCGGCGGCGACCCGGTGCGCATGGGCGAGACCGCGGCGCGTTTGTCGGAGATGGGTCCGGTCACCCTCGACATGAACTTCGGCTGTCCGGTGAAGAAGATCGTCAACGGCAACGGCGGCTCGGCGGTCTTGAAGGACGTCGATCTCCTCGGCCGCATCTGCCGCGAAGTGGTGCGCCGGAGCTCGGTGCCGGTGTCCGCGAAGATTCGCGCGGGCTGGGACAAGCCCACCGGCGAACGCGTGCGCGAATTTGCCACGGTGATCGAAGACGCCGGTGTCGCCATGCTCTCCTTGCACGCGCGCACGCGCGCGCAAGGATTCTCGGGCGAGGCCAACTGGGACTTGATCGCGGAGGCGAAGCGCGCCGTGTCGATTCCGGTAATCGGTAACGGCGATGTGCGCAGCGCCGACGACGTGGTGCGCATGCGCCAGCACACCGGCTGCGACGCCGTCATGATCGGACGCGCCGCCATCGGCAACCCCTGGGTTTTCGACGAAGTGAAAACCCGGCTTTCCGGTCGCGACTACGTCCCCCCCACGCCGCGCGAGCGTGTCACCACCGTGTTGAAACACGTACGCGAAGCGGTCCGCATCGACGGCGAGCCGGGTGGGGTGGTGGCGATG
>JAICFA010000386.1 GCA_025923935.1 Candidatus Krumholzibacteriia bacterium | reverse complement strand
CGAATCGGCTTGCGCACGCGCTCCCACGCGGGGCGCGCGTCGGTGAATGCGATCTCGCGGTCGGGCGGCGGCAATACGTCGACCGCCACCACCGGCGCTTGCGTGAGCGTGCGAATCACGTCCACCGGAAGCCCATTCAAGATGCCGCCGTCGATGAGCACGCGGCCCTCGTAGATCTCGGGGGCGAACAGTCCGGCCAGCGCGCTGGTGGCGCGCAGGGCGCGCGGCAAGTTTCCGCTCCTCAGCACCACCAGCTTACCGCGCTGCACGTCGGTGGCCGTGACGGCGACGGGAATCTTGAGCTCTTCGAACGTAGCGGGGAGGTGCCGCTCCAACAGCCGCATCACGCCGCGCCCGCCGATCAATCCGCCCATGGTACTGCGATCGATGAGTCGCAACAGATCGAATCGCCGCCACATGTCGTGGATATCTTCCGCGGAATAGCCGGCGGCGTGCTGCGCACCGATGATGCCACCCATGGAACATCCGGCCACCGCAACCACGTCGATGTCGTGCTTCGCGAGGGCGCGCAGCACACCGATGTGTGCATAGCCGCGCGCCCCACCGCTGCCCAACACGAGACCGATCTGTAAGCGATCGCCCACGCGCGCATTATCTGCACCCAAGCAGGAAATTGTCAATTCTTCAACGGCTTGACAGCGCTTGCCGCTTCGGATAGTGTCCAAATTCTCGTCTCGAACCAGTAAGGAGTCTTATGAGTACCCGCGTTTTCGTGGCCGCGGCGGCCTGTCTGCTGCTTTTCGGCTGCTCCCAATACGACATCAAATCCGATTACGACCTCGACTCCAATTTTTCGGCCTTCAAGACGTACGCATGGATGACGGACCCGACCACGACCGAGGGTGCAACCAGCGCGAACACCGCGATGCAACGGAATTCGCTTTTGGACAAGCGTATTCGCGGCGCCGTCGACGCGGCCATGGCGAGTAAAGGATTCACGGTCAACACGGACACCCCCGACGTGCTCGTGGTCTACCACACCGGGATGCAGAACAAGGTCGACGTGACCGACTGGGGATACTCCTACGCCGGCAGCTACTGGGGTTGGGCGGGGCGTGATATCGACGTGTACAACTACACCGAAGGAACACTCATCGTCGACCTGGTCAACACGCAGAGCAAGCAGCTCGCGTGGCGCGGCAGTGCCACCGGCGTGGTCGATCCGGGCCGTTCGCCGGAAGAGGTGCAAGAGCGAATCAACGACGTCGTAGGGAAGATTTTCGACAAGTATCCACCCAAGTCTAGGTAGGGGGCTTCATGAAAAGGATGTTGTTTATTTGCGCTGTGTTCAGCGCGATGGCGGGCAGTGCGTTCGCGCAGTATTCGGGCAGCTCGTCGTCCGCTTCAGGCCGCGAGCACAAGGCGGACATCGTGGTACTCGGCGGCTACGCGTTCACCGTGGCGCAAGACGTGGTGCTCGACATCACCAATCCAGGCGAACTGGACGTCGAGGACGCGCCGTTTTACGGCGTGGCGTTGGACTTCAACTTGGTGCGGCAAACCGACAAGCAGGGCCAGCTTCGTATCATGTGGCGCCGTGAGGATTCGGACGTGACGTTTCGTGCGTTTACGCCCTCGAATCCTTCCGTCTCGCGCGAGTGCGCCATCGAATACTGGCAGATCGGCGGCGTTGGTGGGATTCAGCGTGGCAAGGCCATGCCGTTCACCGCGGTGACACTCGGCGCCACACGTCTCGTGGCGGGATCGGTCGACGACTGGAAGTTCTCGATGATCTTCGGGCTGGGCGTAAAGGTGTACACGTCGGACAAGATCGGCCTCATGATCCAGGGCAACTGGGCGATGACGTTTACCGACGCCTGGGGTGGAGTGACCGTGGGCACGGGTGGGGCCGGCGTGGGCATCAGCGGCACCGGCATCTCGCAGCTGGATATCGGCGGCGGACTCATCATTCAACTCTAATTCGACAACAACCTTCGAGAGAAAGGATTTTCCTCATGAAGCGAATCGTGGTTGCATTGCTGGCGGCTTGCGCGCT
>JAICFA010000385.1 GCA_025923935.1 Candidatus Krumholzibacteriia bacterium | reverse complement strand
GAGCTCTATCACGGCTACGCACCGCGCATGGCCGAGGTACACCGTCGCAATGCCGAAGCCCTCAAGGCCATCATCGACGAACATGGTTGGCCAGGAAGGTCGTTGGTCGGGGAAGAGGGAGCGGAAGCGGCGTGGCTGATCGTACAGCACGCAATCGGGGACCCGGAGCTGCAACGCGGCGCTCTTCCGATTCTTCGCGAAGCCGCTACGCGCGGAGAGGTCGACCCGTGGCAACCGGCGTATTTGGAAGACCGCATTTGCTGTCTCGAGCGGCGACCTCAGAAGTACGGAACGCAGTTCGATTGGGATGAGAATGGCCTAATGAGTCCGTTGACGTTGGCCGACCCCGAGCGCGTCGACGAATACCGCCGCGACGTAGGACTCGGGCCCCTCGCGGAACGTATCAAGCAGGCGCGGGCAAATACTGGGAATGAACCGGTTCCCGACAACCTCGCGGAGCGCGAAGCGGAGATGCTGGAGTGGGCGCGATCGGTGGGGTGGATCTGATGGCGGGTTATTCGGGAACGCCACTCGCGAAGAAACTGGGCATCCAGGACGACATGACGGTCGTGCTGGTGGGCGAGCCCAAGCCGTATCGCAATCTTCTCGACCTCCCGAAGTCCGTAACCTTCGCATCTTCATTCAATAAGAGCACCGACCTCGTCCATCACTTCACCGCCAAGAAGGCGGAGCTCGCGAAGGCGTTGAAGGCCTATCGCGCCAAGCTCAAACCGGACGCGACGGTTTGGGTGTCGTGGCCGAAGAAGGCGTCCAAGGTGCCGACCGACATCACCGAGGACGTGGTGCGCGAGCTTGCGCTACCCTTGGGCTTCGTCGACGTGAAGGTGTGCGCGATCGACGAGACGTGGTCGGGTTTGAAACTGGTGGTTCGCAAAGAACTGCGATGAATTCCTCGCCGGCGCCCACGCCGCGCGTTGCGTCTATCGATCTCATCCGCGGCGCGGTGATGGTCCTGATGGCGATCGATCACGTGCGCGTCTACGCGGGTGTCCCGGCGGGCGGACCGACCGCGGCAGTTTTCTTCACGCGTTGGATCACTCACTTCTGCGCACCGGCATTCATCTTCCTCGCCGGCACGAGTGCTTTTTTCTACGGCCGCAAGCATTCCGATCTAGCGCGTTTCCTGATCACGCGCGGGTTGTGGCTCATTCTGCTGGAGCTCACGGTCCTACGCGTCGCGTGGACGTTCAATTTCGATTTTCGTGAGTACGAGATGGCCGGTGTGATCTGGGTGATCGGGTGGAGCATGATCCTGATGGCGCTGATCGTGAAGCTGCCGGTCCGGATGGTGGGCGCGATCGGTGTCCTCATTATAGTGGGGCACAATCTGCTCGACCCGCGCATCGATGCCATCGTCGAGTCGCTGTCGAACGACGTGCGGAGTGCCCTGTGGAAGATTCTCTATGTCGCCTTTTGGGCCGGCCCAATCTCCGGTGGGGAGAATGGACCGAACTTGATCGTGTTGTATTCCATCGTACCGTGGATCGGCGTGATGGCCGCGGGGTATGCGTTCGGAGCTATTCTCAGGATGGAGCCGGTGCGGCGCGATCGCATATGCCTGATATTGGGGCTGAGCGCTTGCACACTGTTTGTGGTCCTGCGTGGGTTCAACCTGTACGGTGATCCGCACCCGTGGAGCCGCGAAACCCGGGAAAGTCTGCCCGGCATGCCGGGATTCTTCGCCTTTCTCAACACGACCAAGTACCCGGCGTCACTCTCATTCATATTAATGACGCTGGGACCGGTGATCGCGTTGATCCCGCTGCTCGAGCGCTGCCGCGGCGCTCTGGCGCGCTGGCTCTCGGTCTTCGGGCGTGTGCCGTTTTTTTTCTACGTGCTGCACATTCCGTTGATTCATGCGGCCGCGGTGGTGGTGTCACTCATCCGCACGGGTGCAATTGAGCCGTGGCTGTTCATGAACCATCCGATGGGTGTGCCGCCCGCGCCGGAGGGATATCGCTGGAGCCTCGGGCTCCTCTATGTGGTGTGGGTCGTCGCGATCG
>JAICFA010000384.1 GCA_025923935.1 Candidatus Krumholzibacteriia bacterium | reverse complement strand
CGAGCTGGAGCAGGCCGGGCGTGATGGACGACTCGCCGAGGTTCCCGGCTGGGGCGAGAAAACGCAGCTCAACATCCTCAACGCCGTCTCGCGCTACCGGAAGTATTCCCAGCGCTTCCTTTATAGCGATGCGCTGGAAGAAGCGACCGCGATCGAAAAAGCCGTACAGAAGGTGGCCGGGGTGAAGCGAACGTTGATCGGCGGCAGCCTGCGCCGCGCGCGCGAGACCATCGGCGATATCGACATCCTCGCAACTGCTGCGGAAGCGGACCCTGTCATGGATGTGTTCACCACGCTGGGGCGTGTCGCGACCGTGATCGCCAAGGGTCCCACCAAGTCCAGCATCATCACCCACTCCGGCATCCACGTCGACTTGCGCGTGGTGCGCGACGAGGAATTCGCCGCCGCGTGCCACTACTTCACCGGTAACAAGGAGCACAACACCGAAGTGCGCGCGATCGCCAAGAAGCTCGGCTACAAGCTGAACGAGTACGGGTTGTTCAAAGGTGAAGAAAGCATCGACATCAAAGACGAAGCCGAATTGTTCGCCAAGCTCGGCATGGACTGGATTCCCCCCGAGATGCGCGAGAATGCCGGCGAGATCGAGGCCGCCGAAGAGCACGCGTTGCCCCAGCTCGTCGAGTTAAAGGATCTCCGCGGCACCTTTCACTGCCATACGACCTACAGCGACGGCCGCTCCACGCTGCGAGAAATGGCGGAAGCGGCGAAAGCACTTGGCTTCGAATACCTCGGTATTGCGGACCATAGCCAGAGTGCCGGCTACGCCGGCGGCATGAAGGTCGACAAGGTGATGCAGCAGCGCAAAGAGATCGCCGAGCTCAATCAGGAGCTCAAGCCCTTCGTCATTTTGTCCGGCACCGAGAGCGACATCCTCGGCGACGGCCGTCTCGACTACGACGAAGAAACGCTGTCCGGTTTCGACTACGTGGTCGCCTCCGTGCACGGACAATTCACCGGCGGTGAGGCACAGATGACGCAGCGCATCGTGACCGCGGTGTCGAATCCGTTCACCACGATCCTCGGCCATCCCACCGGCCGGCTTTTGCTGACCCGCGACGGCTATCCGCTCAACTTGATTGCCGTGTTCGAAGCGTGCGCGCAGCACAACGTCTACATCGAGATCAACTCGTGGCCCAACCGTCTCGACCTGGATTGGCGCCACCTTCGCACTGCAAAAGACATCGGCGTCAAGTTCGTCATCAATCCCGATGCGCACAACATCCGCGAGATCGAATTCGTCCGCTACGGTGTCGGCATCGCGCGCAAGGGCTGGCTTACCCAGGACGACATCCTCAACACCCAGAACATCGCCCAAGTGCGGAAGACCCTCGACGCTCGCCGGAAGAAATAGCCTGGGTGAAAATCACCGCCGATTCGGCGGTAAGCACTCTTTTCACAAAGCTGCCACCCGCGAACATTTAGTTTTCGCCTCGAACTAATCGATACCCGCTCGTACGCTGACGGTTCACTTCTCTGCACCTGCATCGTATAGTGATCGCATGAAAAGCTATGTGCGCGTGATCATCGCATTGCTTGCACTCGCTTGCGCTCGCGAAGCGCGTCCGCAAGCAACACGACCGCTCAGCACCGATCGCCCCGATCGCACGGAATCTCCCTACACGGTTCCGCGCGGATGGATGCAAATTGAGTCCGATCTTGTCAGCTGGGGTCGCATCGACGGCGACAACGAGCGCGTGACCGCCACACAGATCACCACCTTGAACATGAAGGTCGGTGTGACGAACCGCATCGATCTACAGGTCTTGTTCAATCCCTACGTGCGTACCGAGACGGAGATCGCGGGGGAGCCGTCGGAAGAAGATGACGCAACCGGCCAGGCCGGCCTGCGCGCGAAGTTCAACGTATTCGGCAACGATTCCGACGGTGCCGCGTTCGCCCTGCTACCGTTCGCAACCGTGCCCACCGACGAGGATCACATGTTCGAGTTCGTCACCTGGGGCATGGTGACGCCGTTCTCCATGCCGCTCGGCGAAAACGCGGCCCTGAGCGCCATGCTCGGCGTTACCCGTATCAACAACGATGATTGGTGGACGACGAGCTCTGCGTCGTTGGG
>JAICFA010000383.1 GCA_025923935.1 Candidatus Krumholzibacteriia bacterium | reverse complement strand
GGAACCGGACTCGTCGAACGAGAGATCGATTTGAACGCGCCAAGCAATGACGGCGCAACGTTATTCCGCGGTGTCGAGCATGTGCCGCCCGCCACGGCGGTGGTCCTCGATGTCGTCAACGGCACGCCACGCGTGTCGTCCTATTGGCGGCCCAACTTTCCGCGCGCTTCTAGGTACGCCATGTCCCGGACCTTCGAGGAGTCCAAGGAAGAAAGCGATCGGGTCTTGACCGAGGCAATTCGCCTACGCCTCAGGGCCGACGTGCCTGTCGGGCTCTACTTGAGCGGCGGAATAGATTCGGCGCTGGTTGCCGCGAAGGTGAAGACACTCGTGCGCTGGATACCTCACGCGTTCACGATTGCCTTTGTCGACGAGGTTGGGCCTTACAACGAGGCCGAGATCGCGAGACTCATCGCGCGCCATGTCGGGGTCGAACACCATGTGCTGGAAGTAACGACCGAGACGCTCGTGCGGAACCTGGAAAGGTGTCTCTGGCACGTCGAGACGCCCCTCGGCGACCTTGCACCGGTGGGTAAGTTCTTACTTTCGGAATTGGCGCAAAGGCACGTGAAGGTCGTTCTGACCGGCGAAGGCTCCGACGAAGTGTTTCTCGGCTACGACGATTTTCGCGAGGTTGTGGATACGGGCAGCTCTTTTTCGTCGACTCGACGAGCGTTGGTAGCGTGGTTCTCCCGTCTTCTCGGAAGATTGCTCGTTGCTGATTCAAAATCGATCCATGCGAGGGTCTTGCCCGAGGGAGTGGAGCGCGGCAGTGAATCCGAACAGATCGAAGGCAGAGTTCCCGTCGTACAACTTCAGTATCGGCGACTCGTCACTCACTTGCCCCGTGTGATCCTGTGCGCCTATGGGGATCGAACGGAAATGGCGCATTCGATCGAAGGCCGCGTGCCGTTCTTGGATCACCATTTGTTCGAAGTCGCGCGCGACATTCCAGTCGAGCACAAGATCCGTGACGGCGTTGAGAAATATATCATTAGGAAGATCGCGGACGGGTTGATTCCAAAGGAGGTCGTCGAACGCCGGAAATGGCCACTCTCGACACAGGTGCCCTCTATGCTGCCCGGCAAGCACGCGGGGCTCGATCGCCTTCTCGCGACCTACGCATCAGTGTCCGCGCTACGGCGCGCGGGAATCTATCGTGTCCATTTCGTGCGAATACTGCGGTTCATCAGGGCGATACCGATATTACCGCGAGCGATCGGCCGCTTCATCGATCACTTCCTATTCAGAATCTGCTGCGTTCAAATACTCCACGCGCAGTTCATTGCAGATGACGCGCATCAGTTCAGTTGACGCGGCCCATAACGCTCTTCCCTCAGCGGATTTCGCAAAAGTCTAACCTCACGCTCCTCGCCAATTCCTTGAAGATCAATTCACTGCCGACACTATTGCTGGACACTTATAAGAAGGTTCATCGGACAAGGACATTTACGCGCTGCACGCCGTTGTTGCCGTAGCCGCCAAAGTTCCACTCCTGAACTGCCGGCTGCACATTGCCTTTGGCATCGCTCGCGCGGACCTGGAGCAGGTGCGTGCCCCGTGTGGCATTCCTTACGAACATCCATGTTCTCCAGGCATAAGGTGATGCCGCTTCGCCGAGTTGGGCCTCGGACCAAGTCGAACCGTCGTCGACGCTAACCTCGACGTGCGACACGCCGCCATGGCCAGCCCACGCCTTGCCCGTGAGAGTGACAGGGCCGGCGTTAACCAGCCGGTCGCGAGTCATGAAGTCCGGAATGCCGGGAGGAATCATCAGAGCCCGTGCTCTGATCAGAGTGACTGCTTCACCCGGACCGTCCGCCGTCTGCGCGTAACGATAGGCGCGCGCCATTTGATAGCCTTGAAACGGCTCGGCGACGGCCTCGATGCGGTCGAGCCATTTCACGCTTGCCATGCCGTACCAACCCGGCTTCAACAATCGCAGTGGATAGCCGTGCTGCGGCAGCAGCGGTTGACCATTCATTTCATAGACTAGCAAGACTTCGTCCCTGGTCGCTTCGTCAACGGTCAGACTGCGCTGGTAGTGTTGCACCTCGTCCCCTTCGAAGCCTTGATCCAAACCGGTGAAAACGATCT
>JAICFA010000382.1 GCA_025923935.1 Candidatus Krumholzibacteriia bacterium | reverse complement strand
GTAAAAGAGGCGCCCGCGATATCCGCCCATGGCATACGCCACGGTGGGATCCGCTTCCAGACGCATCCCCTTGCGCAGCCGGTTGTGATACACCGCGGCGATGGTGGGCCGCTCGTCGGCGACGCGCGCTTCCGCCTCGACGATCGACGCCAGCGTCAAGACGTCGTGGTGCGACATTCCGATCTCGCGCGCGCGGCGCTCGTACGCTTCCGTCCACGACGCGTGCGCGCGCGCCGTCATCTGACTCACCACGTCGGCCGCGCTGGATCCGAAGGGTACGCGGTAGGTGTCGGGAAACAAGTAACCCTCCAGTGTCGGCGCCGGCACGTGTTGCGCGCGCGCGACCTCGGCGTCGGTGACGGCGGCCAAGAGGACCGTGGAATCGATCCCCACCGAATCGAAGGCTCCCGACACCTGCCACAAATTGAAGCCTTCCGGAATGGTGATCGCGAACGCGAGCACGTCGCCTCGCGCCAGCGCATGCAGCAAATCGATGGGAGGCGTGCCCGCGACGAACTCGTAGGTGCCCTGCTGGATGCGGCGATCTTGCCCGGTGGCGCGCGCGTAGAGGCGCAACGTCCAGGCGCGCTTCACCAGCCCGCGCGCCTCCAAGTCGCGGATCACCGACGCGAAACTCGACCCCGGTGCCACGCGCATGCGCACCCGCGCGCCGGTGGTGTCGCCGCGCGATTGCACGTCCTTCGCCACCCACGCGCAAAAGCCGAGCCCCATGACGACCGCCACCACCACGACGAGCACGAGCCATTTAGCCAGTGCTTTCATGCGTCGTCCAACTCCTCGGGTGTGCGTGTTCCGCTGCGCGCGTCCAAATAGCCTTGCAAGATCAACACCGCGGCGATGCGATCCACAGCACCTTTTCCCGCGCGTGCACCCGCGAGCACGCGCTGCGCCTCCACACTCGAGAGCCGCTCATCCCACAGATCCACGGGCACATTCAACGCCGCCAGCGCGCGCGCCAATTCTTCCGCGCGCCGTGTCGAATCGGTCTGGCCGCCCGCCAGCGAGAGCGGACGCCCAACCACGATGCGCTCCACGTCGTACTCGCGCACCAATCCGCGGACGTGTTCGACGATGTCGCCGCGCGCGCGATCGAACGTCGCCAGTCCTTGCGCCGTAATTCCGAGCGGATCGCTCACCGCGATGCCTACACGGCGCTCACCCGGGTCGATCCCCAGCACGCGCCGGCGTTCGCCACTCACGAGGCGCCCACCTCCACCACCGCACCGCGCTTGAGCACGACCAGCGTGAGGTCGTCTTGGTTCTCGCCGTCGCCGAAGGTACGCACGTCCTCGATCACGCGCCGGCACATGTCGCGCGCCGACTCGCCCGCGTGGCGCTCCAGCACGGCGCGCAAGCGGTCGCCGCCGTACGACTCGCCCGCGCGCGATTCGGAATCGGTGACGCCGTCGGTGAATACCACCAGTGCTCCGCCGGCGGGAATGTCGAAGTGGTTTTCGTGATATTCGAACTCGTCGATGCAGCCCAGGACAATGCCGCTTTCCGCCAGCGGGTGCGCAGCACCGTTGCCCAGCAGGAAGGGAAAATCGTGGCCGGCGTTGGCGTAGCGCGCGCGCCCGGTGTGCAAATCGACGACGACGTAGAACAATGTCGCGAACTCGGACGCACTGGTGTTGCGATATAGGAGACGGTTGAGCCGGCCCATCATCCCCACCGGGTTGGTCTGTGCGTCGGCGTTGGAGCGCACCGTGGCCTGGAGTGTCGCCGTCAATATCGACGCCGGTATGCCCTTGCCGGAAACGTCCGCGACCACGACCACCAACCAGCGACGGTCGACCACCACGAAGTCGTAGTAATCGCCGCCCACCTGGCGGCTGGGAACGGTCACCCCAAACACTTCGAAGCCTTCCAATACCGGCGGCTCGCCCGGCAGCATCTGCATCTGAATCTTGCGCGCAATCTTGAGTTCCTCTTCGAACACCTTGCGGTCGACGCTCTCCGCCAAGACGCGAATGTTCTGCATGGCCGCCGCCATCTGCGTCGACAACAAGGAAAGATGTCCCAGCTCCTCGGCGCCGTATGTGAGGCCGTACACTTTTTCGCCGAGTGCGACGTACGCGACGCAGCGCCGTTCTTGCACT
>JAICFA010000381.1 GCA_025923935.1 Candidatus Krumholzibacteriia bacterium | reverse complement strand
GAAGGTTGTGCCGGCATCGCAGCAGTTTAGCGCGTGGCGCGCGCGCGATCAACCGCCGGCCTGAGTTAGCTGGGCCCGCGGAGCCCCCACCGGTTGCACCGGCCTCACCAGTGTCGAATCGTCACTTCGCCGATGTCCACGCCAGTGTAGGTGTCGTCGTCGTAGAAGTAGTCACGCAGGCGATGGTTCGGTTGGTTGGCGACCCGCAGCATTTTCGCCTGCACGCGATACCGTCCCGGCGCGATGTCCGTCGGCACTACGACACGCACGTCGTCCTGCACGATGTCGCCCAGGCCCCACGCGTCGGGCGCAAACAGGCCGCCCTGGATCATATGATCCGCGCGAAACCGGTAGCGCTCGCCGCGCATGCGCTCGATGAGCTTGCGCGTCACCTTGGGAAACGGCTGCCCGTCGAAGGGCAGCTCCAGGTCTTTGCGGTCGAAGCGAATCGTCACCACGTAGGTGCCCGCCGGCAGCTCGCGGTCGCGCGACCAATACAGGTCGACCACCAGCTCGCCGCCCGCCGGGATGATGCCTGCGCCGTGCATCACGCAGCCTTCCAGCGTCGCTTCGCCCGCGCGCACGCGCACCGGGTAGGCGTTGATCGGCAGCGACGCGACCACCGGGCGGGGAATGGGTCGCGGCAAGGTACTCAAGCGTTCGTCGTGCTTCCATCGAAACGCCGTCAGTCCGTCGGAAAGCGGGATGGTTTCGAACTCGTAGCGCAGCGAACGGAACGTCTGCTCCGCCTCGTGCGCCATCCCCGGCTCGAGAGTCCAATAATTGAGAATCAAGTTCTCGGGCAGCGTTTCGTTCACCACGACGTGGGTGACGTCGTGCTCTTGGATCAGGACGTCTTTCTCCTGTGCGGTGGTGAACGGGCTCACGATGTCGCGCGCCGCCGCCATGCGCTCCTCGAGGCGCATGTCGTTGGGCGGCGCGTGCTGGTCGAGCGTGCACACCACGTAGTACGGCGTGAAGGCCGACATCAAGTACGACGTGATGGGATCGCTCGCGACCACCGAGCCGCGCGGCAAGGCACCGGCCAGCTGCACCAACCCGCGCGCCCAGCGATCGGGACCGCGCTGGCGCTCCGCCGCGAGCGTCGACTCGGAGAACGCGGAATGGCGCGCGAGCGGAAGTGCTACCGCAACCATGAGGATCAACACCGCCGGCGTGGCGATGCGCGCACCGCGCGGGCGCGTGGCGAGAAAGTACGCCGGCAGCAAGTAGTATGGAACGATGATGTCGAGGCGAAACGCGAGGTACTTGAGCACCGAATACAACGGCGTCAGGATGAACGGCACCAGCTGTGCTACCAGCACGGTGATGAAGGCCGCGATGGTGAAGCCCACGCCCGGAATCTCGCGCCGCCGCCGCCACAACGCGGGAATGCACAAGAGCGCTGCCAGCCCGACCAGCCCGAACGAATGCCACAACCGCGCAGGGTCGACGATGAACCAACGGTCGGTGACGAACACCGCGCTTTGCACTTGTTCGTGCAGCGGGTTGGTTCGGTACGCCGTCACGTAACGGTATAGCGCGAACGGTAACGCCCCCACCAGCGCGGCACCGACGATGCGCAGCGTGCGCGACAAATGCTCTGCCCATGACGCCGCGGGCGAGCACGTTCGCCACAGCACCAGCACGCCCGCGGCCGCCGGCACCAACGCCGCGTACTGCACGTGAACCGCCGTCGCCGCGAAGCTATAGAGAACACACCAGCGCAAGGCACTCGGCGGTCCGCGGTGCACGTACTGCATCGCCGACGCGATGAAAAGAAGGAGAAACGCCAGGCCGAACCGATTGGGATAAAACGCGGCGCGGACCATCGCATCGCCGATGCCCCAGTCCGTCCCCAATAGAAAAATGACGACCGCCAGCACCGCCGGCAGTCGGTGGCGGCGAAAGAGCGAGCGCGCGGTGGTGTACACCACTAGTGCGGTCACCAACAACAGCAGGGCACCGTACGCCCCCAGCACGTCGATCGGCGAGGCGCGCGTGTGCCGTGCGGTGAATCCATAGACGGTATGCAGCAATGCCTTGCGGAAGTCTTTTCCATCCTCGCCCGCGTTCCAATAGATCGCACTCGTCGGAAACGGCTCGCCCGTGCGTGCGATCTCGGAGACGTAGCCGGCGTGGTCGATGGTGTCG
>JAICFA010000380.1 GCA_025923935.1 Candidatus Krumholzibacteriia bacterium | reverse complement strand
GTAGATGGCGGTACGAACGTCGCGCCCGTAGCCGGCCGAGCCGCGATAGTCGACGTTGAGCACGGTGTAACCGTGAGCCGCGAGGAAATGATGGAACATGAACTCGCGGTAGTAGTAACTCCACCCGTCGATCACGTTCTGCAAGTATCCCGCGCCGTGGATAAAGATGACGCCGGCACCGTTGGGCGTGCCGCCGTAGCGTTGCGGCTTGAACAAGTGCGCGGGGACCAACACGCCGTCGGAAGCGGTGAACCACACGGTCTCGGGCTCGAGCCACGCGTAGCTGCGGAAGACTTCGGTGGTGGATGTGGTCAGTGGACCTTCCAGCTGGGCGGATGTGGCGTCGAACCAGAACAACTCGGTGGGTGTGGTGGTCTTCGATCCCAATGCCACCGCAGTTTTCATGTCGGGCGAAAACGTGAACTCGTAGGTGGCGGCGTCCGGTGTGACCAGCGTGCGCTC
Source organism: Candidatus Krumholzibacteriia bacterium (assembly GCA_025923935.1). Classification (GTDB taxonomy): domain Bacteria; phylum Krumholzibacteriota; class Krumholzibacteriia; order WVZY01; family JAKEHA01; genus JAKEHA01. The sequence goes on along the minus strand of JAICFA010000380.1, from coordinate 1,713 downwards.
GCCGCCGTCGAGCGCCATGGTCCACAAACGGCGCGCGCCGGGGCGCCCTTCGTTGGTGAGGAGGAACCAGCGCTGGCCGGCTTCGTCGAGCCACGCGTTGTGCACTTCGAACTCGCCGTGGGTGAGCTGGCTGCGCCGTCCCGAGAGCGTCGCGGTATAAAGGTGGCCCCAGCCGCCGGGCTCGGCCACGAACCAAATCGACTTGCCGTCGGGCATCCACGCGCCGGTGTCGTCGAACATCGGTCCGTCGACCCAGGCCGCATCGTGCCAGCGATCGACGATGCGCGTCGAAACGTGGCCGTTGCTGCCGCGCTCGGATGGCGACGCGGTCATGAACAAGCGGTCCTGCGAGTCGTTGGTCAGGCCGCGCAAGAGCACGATGTCGTCGGTGGGTGACCACGACATCACCGCCACCGAGAGATTCTCGCCGGCATCGATGTCGATGATCGAGTCCGCCTGCAAGTCGACGAAGAGCACCACGCTCGCGTCCTGCGTGTCGCCGACGTAGGTGCGGACTTCTTCGGTCTCCACATAGCCGCTCTCCGTCACCACCAGCGGAATGATGGGCGCCTTTCCGCCGCTGGCGGGCTTGGTTAGTCCCACCACCGCGTAGTGCCCGCTGGGCGACACCTGCACGTCATCAATCTGCAGGCCGGAGCCCAAATACACCGCGCGCGGATGGGCTTCGTCGTCCTTCTTTTCGCCGCGCTCCTTGAACTCGACGAACAATTGTTTTTGTTGGTCGAGGATGAACTTTCGCTGCGGGCTGGGAGCAGGTTTGTCGTCGGGGTCGTCGTCGAGCTTGAGGTTGGTGACTTGGCGGAGAAGTCCTCCGTTCCAGGCCATCGCGTACACATCGTTGCCCTTCCGGAAGTAGACCGTCGCACCGTCGGACGAGACTTGCGGCGACGATTCGGCGTCGCGGGTCGCGGTGATGCGGCGTACGCCGGCCCTCTCAAGATCTACCAAGAAAAGATCGCCGCCGCGGATCTCGGCGCGCCGGCGCCGGGCGCGGTCCCACGCGAAGTCGGACGGGGCGGTGCTGTCGGCCGCGGCGTCGGAGAGCTTGGTAATCTTCTTGGTGGCGACGTCGAGGCGATAGGTGGCCGCGTTCTTCTCGAGGTCGAGGTAGTGGTCGTACGCGTTTTCGGGATCCATGTCATTGAGAGAGTCCAGCGGCGCCGGGTCGTTCCACTGGAAGAAGACGCTGCGGCCGTCGGCGGACAAGCGCGGGTTGGAGGGCGCCGTCCCGACGATACCCGGTCCCTGCATGATCTGCCGGATGGTGAGGCGCTGCAGGCGCGTCCGCTCCGCCACCGCGAGGTCGCGCGGCTTTTCCACAACCGGAGCCTCTTTTTTCTTGGAGCACGACGCGGCGAGGAGCATGAATAGCACACAGGCGATAACCTGTGGATAACGCGCGAGGTTCATTGGGACCGCCTTCACTAGCGCTTGTTGCGGGAATTTCGGCTGTTGTATCATACGCCGGCCTCGGAGCGAAACCCCATTTCGATCCTGTCGTTCGACACGAATTCAGAAGGGACGCGCCATGACAAAAGAACCAACCAGCGGCGGCAAGCGCGGGCGCAACGCGCGTATGACGCGCGCCGAGCTCAAACAGAAGATCCGAGCGCTCAAGAAAGAACGCTCCAACTTCGGTGAGAAACACGCCAAGTCCAAAGTAGAGGAATTCAACGCGCAGCTGCGCACGTT
>JAICFA010000379.1 GCA_025923935.1 Candidatus Krumholzibacteriia bacterium | reverse complement strand
TTGGCGCGGAAGATCAATGCGAGCGCACGGGTGATACGCTCCTCACACGATCTCCACGCGCCGTGGTCGGGAAACTTACCGAACCGGGCACGCGCTGCGACGGCATGCAAACGACCAGGGAGCACGCCGCTGCAACGTCTATTTCAACATGACCATCTTCTTCGACAGGGTCCGCCGCTCCGTCGAAAGTGTGTAGAGATAAACTCCCGAAGCAACCTTGTGGCCGCGTACGTCGCGACCGTCCCAATCGACCGTTTGGCGCCCCTCTGCCAATTGGCCATCGAAAACGGTCGCGACGTGCGACCCCGCGACGTCGAACACGCGAACGACGACGCGACCCGTCTGCTCGAGAGTGAACGGGATTTGAGTACTTGGGTTGAACGGGTTCGGGCGATTTTGCTCCAGTGCCAGCGCGAGCGCGGGTGTATCCACCGTTCGCACGAAGGACCGCGTCTCGGCACCGTCCTCCAGCATCGCGGCCAGCACGTAGCCGTATGAGCGTCCGGGAAGAATCGTCGCGTCCACGAACGAGCTCGCGCCCGCATCAATCCCATCCGCGATCAGAGATTCCACTGCTCCATCAGTTCGATAAAGGCGAAAGCCGAGAACGGTCTCGTTCGACACAATGCGCCACGACAGTCGCACGCCATCGCCGGCCACCATCGCGTCGAACGCGGCGATGAACGCACTGGTGGTTTGAATCGGAACCGATCGCTCGCTGGAGTACGGGCTCAAGGCACCGCTCGCGGTGCGCGCGCGCACCGCGAAGTAGTAAATCCCCGATGGCAACGTGCACAACGTGTGCTGCGTCACGCGTCCCACGTGAAACGATTGCGCGTAAGCCTGTGTCTGTCCGCCTGCGACCGAGGCCGTGCCGAAATAGACGACGTACCCCGCGACTGCGGGGTCGCCGCTAGCCGACCACCGCACGGTGGCGCAACTTGGCGCCTCGCTGCCGGCCGTCACCCCGAGCGGCGGAGCCGGAGGCTGGCTCGCCGCGGGGACGAGGTCGAAGCGGTCGCCCACGGAGGCCGTGGTCTGGAGATGCAACGAACCCAGTGCCGTTGACGTAACCGTCATGGGCGCCAGGTTATTCTTCCGGACTTGAAAAGTGGTGTTGGGAGCGGTGCTGAAGACGTACACTTTGCTGGCATTGGCGGTCTGGGCGGTGCCCATCGCCAGAGAAGCGACCAGGAACGGATAGATTACGGAGACCTCGCGGCGTCCGCAATCGGCGGCGTAGTGCATGGGCGTACTCCTCCGTATGGCGCGCAGGCAAGGTGCGCGGAATGCGCGCTCGCGCAGTCGAGTGACTATGGCGGCGGCTGACCCACGTGCAGGGCCGGGGAGTGGGTCGATCGGTGCGCGCAGGAGGAGAAACTTGGATGTGCGCGCACATCCGCAAACGATTAGGCGGATTAAAGCATAGTTGGCGTCGCGACGCGATCCGTTTGATCCGAGCCGTGTGATCGATAGAACGGAGATACAGGAATCTTGCGCGATTGGCTGGGAAAACTACCGAGGCCGTTATCGAGATTGCGCCCTATCCATGCGCCCTCTCGCGATGTCGAGGTGAAGCCGTTTCCCGGGGTGGGTGCGTCGTGGACAGCCGCCACCATCGTCAGCGGCCGGCCCATGATCCAGCTCTCCGCCGAGCTCAGCGTCGTGAATCGCAGCGCGGAGAAGATCGTTCTGGTGGGGGCCAAGCTCAAGAAACCCGCGGTGAAAGGACTGGTGCGCGTGAGCGACGGCGCCCACGACATGGGCGGCACCTTTCCCATCGACCCGTCCCGCTCGGCACGCGCCATCGTCTACTTCTTCATCCCCGCGTCACCCGTGTTGACAGCAACCACCATGGTTAGCGACCTCGGCGTCACCGACCAATTTGGCAACACCTACTGGGCCGAGAAAATCCGCTTCAAGCCCGTCGAGACGCGGTAACCGTGGCCGTGAGAGCGCGGCCGGTGGTAGAATCACGGCCTCTATGAAGGCGATCGCGGCCATCCTCCTTATTTTTTTCGCCCCGGTAGCGCATGCCGCGATGCGCGTCGATCGCACCCAAGTTCCGAGCGGAATTCTCTACGACCTCGTCGTTCCAGTCGCCCACGTCGAGCGCTTCGACGGCAGTGCCACTGCACCCGCCGCCAACGCGGCCACACTGCGGCAGGCGGTGTTCGAGCTGTCGCGCGCGTCGTTGGAGCCGGGAATGGTGCGCGTGTGGCCTGCGCCCGACGCGTTTC
>JAICFA010000378.1 GCA_025923935.1 Candidatus Krumholzibacteriia bacterium | reverse complement strand
TGCCGCGGCCATCAAGCGCGTCGACACCGTGACCGAGTCGCTGGGCGCACTGAGCGAGGAGACCAAGCGCATCGCCATCGCCGCGGCGTTGTCCGCGAGCGGGGGCGGTGCCGAGGGCGACGCCATCAAAGTGGCGGAAGACGTGCGCACCATCGCCACCCGTTTCAACGGCATCTCGCAGCAGTGGAAAGAGGCGAGCCCGGCCATTCGCAATGCCATCGATACCCTGGCGAGCAGCACGGCGGGTGCGGAAAAGCGCCGGAGTGTGGCGGTGAAGGCACTCGACGACGTCGTCGCGAAAACACGCCTGTGGGGCGAGCGACTGGTGGCGCTGGCGGACTCCGTCGACGGACTCGAGCGCGCGACCGGTGCGAAAACGGCGAAGGCCGCTCCGGCTCCCGCGCGCGCCCCGAAAGCGGCGGAAGATTGGGGCAACATCGCCGCCGACCTCGAGGAAGAGATTGCGATTCCGGCCGCACCCGAAGTCGCACCCGCCGAAACCCAAATCGCCGACTTGGACGACGACTTTGTCACCCAGAGTACCGCCAGCGTGTTCGAAGAAAGCGCCGACGCGCCCTTCGCCGACATTCCCGGCTTCGAGCAGGACAAGCATCTGTTCACCGACGCCGCCGGGCGCAAGACCGTCCACGAGCACGACAACGATCCGCGTTTCGTGGTGGAGCGGGAAGCGGGCGGCGAGTGGGACCTCGAGCGCGGCACGGAGGCCGCCGAGCGCGAAGCCGGCCACGGCAAGAAACCCGCGAAACCCGCGAAGGCCGCCGCGCATGCACCGGCACCCGCAACCGCGGATGAGGAAGGATTTCTCACCGGCCCGGGAGCGAAAGCGGGGTCGGGAGGGGACAAGCCCATCAAGCCGGTCCCTCGCGAAAAAATCGCCGCCGCCGCACCCGCGCCGCCGGTTCAGCCGGACCCCGACGCCGACGCGATCGACCTTTACGCGCTCGGTGCGGTTGACGCCGTGATGGGAGCCAACGCCTAGTCGAATGGACAGTCGCGCTCTCTTTGCCCGCCAAGTCCGCTCGCAGTGCGAAACGCTCTGCGAGCTTCTGGCTTGTACGGCCGGCAGTCTCGTGCCCGAGCCGACACTCGAGCGCTGCAAGGTCAGCATTCGCATGCTGGCCGGCACCATGCTGGTGGTCGACCTCAACGACTGGACGCAGCTGCTCGGCTCGGTCGAGTCCCTGCTCTCGGTCATCGGCCAGCGCCGGCTGGCGTGGGACGAGCGCCTCGCTCAACTCGTCTTCGAGCTCATCGAAAAAGAAGAGCTGCTGGCGTCGTGCCACGAACGCGACGGCGAACAGGGCGGTCGCAACGCGGTCTCGCCGCAAGAAGTCGCCGCACTCATCGCCGAAGTCGATGCACTCCGCGAAGAGTTGGAGACCGCCGAGAGTGTTATCCCCACCGCACCGGCCGCAGTTCCGATTGAAAGCGAGCGCATGGGCCGTGTGGCCACCGAGCTGGGAGCGGCCTGCGAGCGCGTGCTGGCCGCGATCGCGTCGGAAGAATGGCAGACGCGCACCACCGACTCGGTGTCGGTTGAAAGTGTGCGACGCGCGCTTGGTACCATCGGGTTCTACGCCCAGGCGATGGATCACATCGTCGCGTCGGTGGAAGAAAGCGTGCCGGTGCCCAAGTGCGACGTGGTGCCCATCGAAACCGCGCTGGACGACTTCGCGCGCGAGCTGGTGCGCGAAACCAACCGCGAGCTCGAGATTCGCATCAATGCCGACACGCTCGAGATGGAACCCGCGCTGATGCCGGCGGCCTATTGGATCCTGCACGCCATGGTGGCGGATATCTTCGAGCGCTGCGACGAAGCCAAGATGGAGATCGAAATCGAAATGGCGGATCGCAACGGTGCGATTCACTTCCGCGTGCGCGACAACGGCGAGACGTTTCTCTCCGATTCGCGCCTCGATCACGAGGACCAGCTGGCGTTTTATCCGGGCTTGAGGCACGTGGTGCGCACGCTGAAGGAGCACCACGGGACACTCGCGGTCGAGCCGGGTGGCGGCAAGGAGGCGCGCTTCGCCTTTACACTGCCGAGCACCACGCTGTCGGAACCATTAATGGTGTGGGAGCGCGCGGGACACACCTTCGCGGCGCGCGCGTCGCAAGTGGTCGACGTGGTGGCCACCACCGGCAACCTGCGCAAGGCCGGGTCGTACTGCGAGCACATCATGATTCACGGCCGGCGCGTGCCGCTCCTGAAGCTGGACGTGCTATTTC
>JAICFA010000377.1 GCA_025923935.1 Candidatus Krumholzibacteriia bacterium | reverse complement strand
GCGGCCAGCGTGGTGCTGTCCGGATTCAGTTTCATCTACTTGGGAGATGAAGGAGGCGACGGCCCCGCTGACCGTCTCCACCACTTGAGCGATGTGTTTAACCAAATTCTCGGCGCGCCATTGTTCAGCGGTGCGTCACCCGTGGGCGTCACGCGCCTCGAGCAGAACTATCCCAACCCCTTCAACCCGGCCACCACGATCGCGTTTTCGCTGGCGCGTCCCTCACGGGTTCGTATCGACGTGTTCACGGTTGCGGGCGCGCGCGTGCGCACTCTGGTCGACGAGAGCCGTCCGGCGGGGGCGTACACCGACGTGCGCTGGGACGGAACGGATGCGCTGGGTGTCCCGGTGGCAAGCGGGGTGTACTTCTACAAGCTTACGGCAGGCGACTTCTCGCAGACCCGGAAGATGGTGCTCCTGAAATGAAAAACGGGGACCGATCAACTCGGCCCCCGCTTTCAAATAAAATGGTCGGGGCGACTGGATTCGAACCAGCGACCACTTGCACCCCATGCAAGTGCGCTACCGGACTGCGCCACGCCCCGACCAGAACGTCAAGACTATCAGAGGCGCGGGCAGACCCGCAACCTAACTGTCAAGCTTCCGCGAGCTCGTCGACAGGTTCTTCGGCGAGCAGGATTTCGCGCAGCTCTTCCAACTCTTTCTTTACCGATACCAACACGTGGCGCGCCTGCGGATCGCTGAACGGGATCTGCATCTGCTTGATGATGGGATCGGGATTGCCGAAAGTCTCCTGCAACTTCTTGCGCGCGCCGTTAATCGTAAACTTTTCTTTGTACAGCAAGTCGCGAATGGCGAGAACCGCCTTGATGTCACGCGGGCGATAGCTCCGGTTTCCGGCGCGATTCTTCTTCGGGCGCAGCGACGGAAACTCGGTCTCCCAGTACCGCAACACGTGGGGCTTCACCGCGGTGATCTCGGACACTTCGCCGATCGTGTAATACATCTTTCCGGTCGTTGTTTTGTACCTCACTCGCGTCCTCCTCTCGCGCGTTCGGAGATCACACCGCGCGACTCTGCGCGCGGCGGGCGCATCATGAGCTCGGTGACGGCGGCGCGCGGGTCGTGTTTATCGAAGAGCACCCGGTGCACCATCTCGATGATCGGGAGCTCGACGCGATGCCGCCGACCCAATTCGACAGCGGCGCGCGTCGTGCGCACGCCTTCCGCCACCATCACCATGCCCGAGAGCGCCTGCTCCAACGTCTCGCCGCGACCGACTGCTTCCCCCAAGTGCCGGTTGCGGCTATGGCGACTCAAACAGGTAACCACGAGGTCCCCCACGCCGGCAAGTCCAGAAAACGTTTCCGGCGCCGCCCCCATGGACACCCCCAAGCGCGTAATCTCTGCCAGTCCACGGGTCACCAGGGCCGCCTTGGTGTTATCCCCGAACCCCAGTCCATCCAGGATGCCGGCCGCGATGGCGATGGAGTTTTTGAGCGACGTCGCCAGCTCCACCCCCACCACGTCGTCGTTGGTATAGACCCGGAAATAGGGGCGAACGAACGCCTCCTGGACCGTTGCGCACGCGGCCGCGTCGCTGCCCGCGGCCACGATGGACGTGGGCACGCGGCGGCTGACCTCTTCGGCGTGGCTGGGGCCCAACAGGCACACCACCCGGCCCGACGCAACTCCCAGCTCCCCCTCCAGCACCTCGCTCATGCGCGCGAGGGTTCCTTCTTCGAGTCCCTTGGTGGCGCAGACGATCAAGGCCGTGCGTTCGAGAGCACCGGTCGTCGCGACCGTTCGCGCGGTCTGTCGCGTGGCGTGTGACGGCACCACGAAGAGAACGAGCTCTGCGCCGCGGATGGCGAGCGCGAGGTCATTGGTCACTTGAATGCCGGATGGGATGACGATGCCCGGAAGGAACGTCTTGTTTTCGCGATCGCGCGCGACATTCGTCGCGAGTGCCGGGTCGAATTCCCACAAGGCCACGTCGTGGCCGTTTTCGCTGAGCACAATTGCGAGCGTGGTTCCCCAGCTTCCGGCGCCCAGAACGGCCGCGCGCATCGGTCACGCCTTCCTGCGCGCCAGCGCGGGCTCGGTGCCCTCGCGCAGACGCTTGATGTTACTGCGATGCTTGAGAATCACGACCACCATCACCAGCGTCGCCACCCACTGCACCGACCGGTTGTTATAGCCCAGCCCGAAGCCCGGTCCGATCCACGCGGCCACCGGAAGTGTCACGGCCGCTGCCAAACTCGCCAGCGACACAATTTTTCGTATCGCGAATACGATGACGAACACG
>JAICFA010000376.1 GCA_025923935.1 Candidatus Krumholzibacteriia bacterium | reverse complement strand
CTCAATTTGAAGAAGGCGGAAGTCGACGAGGGCATCGCCATCCTGGACAAGTCGCTGGGACAGGTTCTGTAGAGATCCATTAAAGGCCTCCGGCCGACACGATCGTTCCCTTCCGCTCATACCGCGGCGCGAGACGGACAATTCGGTGTTAGAGTCGCGCCGCGAAAATCGCGTCAGGGAATCGATCGTGTCGGCCTTCCTCTTAACCGGTGACAGGACTGGCCGGTCGGCGTTACCTTCGTTCGCATGTCCGACTTGATCTTCACCCATGTACGTAAGGAGTTTCCCGGCGGTGTTGTCGCCGTCGAGGATTTCTCAATGGTGGTGCCCAATCCGCGCATGCTGGTGCTGGTCGGTCCGTCGTGGTGCGGGAAGAGCACGCTGCTGCGTATGGTGGCGGGACTGGAGACATTGACCAGCGGGTCGATTTATTTGGGCGAGCAACGGCTCGACACGGTGCCGTCTCGCGACCGCGACATCGCGATGGTGTTTCAGAGCTACGCCCTCTATCCGCACATGACGGTGGCCGAAAACCTCGGCTTCGGGTTGAAGATCCGCAAGACACCGCGCGCCGAGATCGAGCGCCGCGTGCGCGAAGCGGCGGCAACGTTGGAGCTCGATGCGTTGATGGAGCGCAAGCCGGCGCAGCTCTCGGGCGGGCAACGCCAGCGGGTTGCCCTCGGGCGCGCGATCGTGCGCGAGCCGCGCGTGTTCTTGTACGACGAGCCGCTCTCCAACCTGGATGCGCGCTTGCGCACCGACATGCGCGCCACCATTCGCAAACTGTACGACCGCCTGCGCACGACATCGATCTACGTGACGCACGACCAAGTCGAAGCGATGACGATCGGCGACGTGCTGGTCGTCATGAACAAGGGCCGTGTGCACCAAGTGGGAACGCCGGAGTCGTGCTACCGCGAGCCGGCGGACACCTTCGTGGCGTCGTTCCTAGGGAGCCCGGCGATGAATTTTGTCGACGCGCGCATCGACGGCGGCACAATTGTGAGCCGCGACGGAGTGAACATGCCGGTGCCGCCGTCAATGAGCGGTTTGGTGCGAACCGGCGCCGAGGTCCGAGTCGGCATTCGGCCCGAAAATCTGCACCCGGCACCATCCGATGCACCGCATAGTGCACGCGTTGTCGCCGAGGTGTCGTTGAGAGAACCTCTCGGCCACGAGACGCTGACCCACCTCCGGTTTGGCGCGGTCGAGTGGGTGGCACGGGGGACACGCGAGTTCTCACCCGGCCCGGACGGCCAAACTCCCGTGTTTCTGGACCTCGACCGAATGCATATCTTCTGGAAAGACTCGGGCCGGCGCGTCGATTCGGCCGACGCCACCGCCGGCGCCACCGAAGCTCCTGCATGACCCCAGTTATCCTCCTGCTAAATAAGGTGTTCCGCCGGCCCAACGTGGGCGGGCGGGAGTCGGCCGAAGCGTATTCGCGTTGGGAGCATCACTGGGGCGGGGAGTTCGCCCGTCTATATATGGAACCGGCCGGGGATTTGGCGGGTAAGCGGGTCCTGGACGTGGGGTGCGGGCTGGGCGGGAAGACCGTGGCCTATGCCGAGGCGGGGGCAAGAGCGACCGGCACCGACATCGTGGAACAGAACGCGGTGCAATCGCTCGACTACGCGACGCGGCATCGCGCCCACGTGGACGTCTTCGTGGCCGACGCCGCGGCATTGCCGGTGCCCGACGGCACCTTCGACACCGTGGTGGCGAACGACGCCATGGAGCATTTTTCACAACCGGAGCGCGCGCTCACCGAGATGCGACGAGCGCTACGCCCGGGAGGTGCGATCTGGGTGTTCTTCACCCCTCACTATTCGCCGCTGGGCTCGCACCTGTACGACTACGTGTACACGCCGTGGTGCCATCTCTTGTTTTCGCGCGCGCAGCTGGAGCGTGCGATACGCGCGGTCGTCGCCGAGCGTTCCGCCACCAACGGTGACGACGTCGACGCGCGCGTACGCACCATCATGCAATCCTACGACCGCGACTTGAATCACATGAGTGTTCGGCGCTTTCTTGCCATCGTCGCGCGCACGCCCGGGCTGCGCGTGTCCAAGCTGGAGCTCAAGCCGGCGAAGTTCGCCGCACTGCGCCCGCTCACGCGCGTGCCCGGCATTCGTGAACTGGTGACGGGCTTCGTGACGTGCCGGCTGGAGCGTGTCTCGTGAGTGGGGTTGCTTCGCTGCTCACCGCCATGCGTGTTCCCGAGGAACGCGACCGCACGCTCACCTGGGCCGTGATCATCTCGGTGTTGGTCCATGCCTCGCTG
>JAICFA010000375.1 GCA_025923935.1 Candidatus Krumholzibacteriia bacterium | reverse complement strand
TGGCCGACATGGCCGTGGTCATTGCCGCCGTCCACGATCCGCTTTTTTGTAAGTAACGATAGAGGATGACACCGAACGCGCCGGCCGCGAACACGGTGGCCAGCACCGCGGAGCGCGCCACACCGATCGCCACCGTGGTGGTGCGTTTACCCGCGGCGGCGTCGCCGTCCACGTCGAGGATGGTAGTGTGCAGAAAGACCGCGCTCACCAAGAGCATCCACGGATAGGCGTCGATGAAGGCCTGGAGCGCGTAGTCGGTCACCGCACCCGAGCCCGCGGCGAACGCGAGGCCGCCGTAGCCGATGGCATTGGCGACCAAGTCGACGCCGGGCCGCGCGCACAACCGTAGCGGCGGCAGCGAATACGCGAACGCGAGCAGCATCGCTGCGACCAGCGGGATGCGCTGCGCGTCGGCGACCTTCTGGAACAACCACGACGCCGCCAGGAAACACACCAACGTAATGGCGATCATGCTGCGCGTGCGAAACACCCCGTGCGTGAGAAAGAGTCCCTTGCCGTTCAAGCGGTCGCTCTCCTGGTCGAAGATCTGGTTCACGACGTACGCGCTCGCGAGCAGTGCGGTGAGGCACCAAAAGCCGGGCTGCACGATGACGGAGAAGAGCTCGACTTCGCTGGGAACGGGCGGCAAATGGACGCCGAGCGCGTAGAAACTCCACGCCGGCACCATGATCAGGGGCCGCAGCACGAACACAAAATCGGCCGCGCGCAGAAACGGGCGCGAGCCTTCGAGCTGCCGGGAGGATGATGCGGTTTGTGTGAAAACTAGAGGAGCGTAAAGCCCGACCCGTCACGCGTCAACCGATACTCGAAGCCGTAATTGGCCGCGCGCGCGGTAATTGAGCCGCCGGCGATTCCGCTCGGGACGAGGTCGGCGAGCGTTTCCGGGTAGACGCCGTGCTCGGCCTTGTAGGTCTCCAGCATCCAGCGCACGCGCTGCTCGGCGCGGTTGCGCGCGGCCGCGTCGGCGTGCAGGACGCCGTCGCGTGCCACCAGGGCCACCGGCCCCGACTTCTGCCATGCACCCACTACCACGCACGCGAAGAACACGAACGACGCCGCCACCAGCAGCATGGGATTGCGGCGGCGAATCTTGCGGCGTACCACCTTGCCGCCCACGACGTGCGTCTCGGTGGCCACACCGCCTTCGCGCAGGTCCTCTTGGATGTCGATCAGGCCTTTTTCGCGCAGCAGCTTGAGCGATTCGTAAGCATCGTAGGTCGGCATGTTGGCGCGCGCCAGAATTTCGCGCATCGGCCGCGCCGTCTTCAAGACCGAGAGCATGACCTTCTCGTTCTCGCTCATCGGCTCTTCGCCCTCGTACGTGCCACCGTTGGCGATAATCTTGATGCCCTGGGCGGGGAACATCTGCAAGAGCGCGGGGAACTCGTCGATGCGCCGCATGCTCTCCATCAACAGCGGCTCGACCGAAAACTCGCCCAGGCTCTTCACGCCGGCGACGATATCGTCGCTAGAAACGAACTTGTAGGTGCACTGGTCCCACGTCAGCACATCGTGGAGCGTTTCCTGGATGTGGTTGCGCCAGTGCCGCGCGAGCGCCTTCTCGTCGAAGAAGCCCTCCGACTGGAGCACGTCGAGCATGTCGAGCTTCGACTGCGCAATAATCTGCGTGATGCGGGTAATGTCCTCGTTGCCCAGGCAGCCGTACCGCGTCAAGTATTCGCGGAACGGGTCGCGCGTCTTGGTGCGGCGGTCGCGGGTCGAGATGATCTTGCCGTCGCGGAAGAACAGCACGGCCGACTTGTCGTGGGCGGCCACCGACAGCATGCCGGTCTTCTGCTGCACCGCGATGAGCTGCAGGATCTCTTCGATCTTAAAACTATTGAGATTTCCTTCCATGCCGTTTCACCCCCTCTAGGCCGACGCGGACTTGTCTTCCGAATGCGTGCGCACCGTAATCGTGCGCGTGCTGCGCGCTTCGTACAGGCGGCGCGACAGGATCGACACGCAGTACGATGCGGTGATGCCGGCCGCCGGCAAGATCCATTTCCACAGCGGCGTTTTCAGTTCGACCGTATCCCACGACGGGAATACGGCGCCGCGCGTAAAGAGCATCACGGCGCACGTCGCGAAGAACGCGGCCACGCCGAAGCCGGCCGCAAAGCGCCCATAGTGCACGTGGCGCAGGCCGGGGAGCCACAGCGTTGCCCAGCGGATCGACTTGCGACGGCGCACGATCACCGACTGCCGGCGCTGGCGCAAGAGTGCGTCGAGCACGCGGTCCGACGACACCCCCGCCACCGCTTCC
>JAICFA010000374.1 GCA_025923935.1 Candidatus Krumholzibacteriia bacterium | reverse complement strand
CGGTGGCGGTCGTGTTCTCCATCCCGCCGTAGATATAATCTTGCACCACGACCTGCGCGTACTTCGAGAACGGATAGGGAATGCCGATCTCCTTCTCGAAAAACGCCATCATGTCGGGCGTGAGCCCATAGCCGCGCAGAATGGTCGCGTCGTCAGTGCCGGGCGGGACCACGTAGGGAAGCGGGATGTCGCCGTGCTTTTGCTCCAGGATCTTGTACTCGGAGACCGCCAGCATGATGAGATAGCTCACTTGCGGCTGGTCGAGCTTCCAGTAGAACTCCTTTTTGCCGCCCACGTCGCGCGTCTCCACCAATGTGCCGTTGGAGATCGCGGTGTAACTCTTGCCCACGCGGAAGCGTCCTTCATAGGTGGCCTTGTCGTTGGGGTAATCGTTGCACGGGATCCAGTGGCGATTTTCCTCCCCTTCACCCTGCGACCACACTTCGTAGCGCTTGCTGGGAATACCTTTCTCGGGACGAATCCAATACAGGCCGATCTCGGGGGTGGCGGAATAATAGACGCGGATGTCGGCCTTGTTACCGCGGGCGAGGGGTGGATCGAACACGATCGCGATCTGGTCATCGGCGGTCCCGGCGGACGCACCCGCGAGCCACGACGTGCTCTGCTCCGACTTGACCGGATACTCATAGCGTGCGCGGCGGCCGTTCACCGTGACCGAGTCGATCTTGAGCTCGACCGCGTTCATGCGCACGCTCTCGAGGTTGTCGCGCAGCGCACGCACGGTGTGGGTGACGTGGCCGGCCACACGGCGCGCCTGCAAATCGACGTCGAGGTCGAGGGCGGTGTGCTCGTAGTCGACCGAGCGGCTGGGCGAAACGTACTTCAGCGGATCGGGCGTGAGGGTGCGCGACTTCTCGGGTGTCTGCGCTCCCGCCGTTCCGAAAGTCAGGAGGAGGGCCAGCAGCGGGGCGGTTTTGAATGAAACCGCGCGAGCCGGGTAACTGCCCACAACGGCGAGGCGTCGTCCGCCTGCCGGATGGAGGATGCTCATGATCGAGTTACTGATATTGTGCGGCCTGGCAATCGTGGGGACTTTTATCATCGGTGTGTTCATGCTCCACATCCTGCTGGGATTGATCCTGCTGCCGTTGAAGCTGGGACTACTGGCACTGAAGGGGTTCTTCTTCTTCATCTTCGCGATTCCCGTCGCCATCGTCGCGATCTGCGTGCTGTCCGTTCTGGCCACCGTCTTCGGTCTGGTGTGCGCGGCGATCTTCTAGCTCGGTGTCTTTGCTAGGGCGGCCACGTAGCGCGCCAGCGCATCGCGCCATTCGGGCATGCGGTCGAGGCCGAGCGCGGCGAGCGCGCGATTCTCGAGCACCGAGTTGGCGGGCCGCCGTGTCGGCGACTTCCACTCCGACGCCGGAATGGGCGCGATCGATCCGTTCACCCCGGCCAAGCGCAACAGCTCGAGTGCGAAATCATACCAGGAGCACGAGCCCGCGTTGGTGGCATGGTACACACCGGGAGGGACGGCGCTCTCTATCATAAGCCGCATTTGTGCCGCCAAGTCTTCGGTGAACGTGGGTGTCAGGCGCTCGTCCGACACCACGCGCAGCGGCTGGCCCTGGCGCGCACGCGATAGAATCGTCTCGGCAAAGCTCGATCCTTTTCCGCTGCATTTGTACAGCCCATACAAACCGCTCGAGCGCACGATGACGTTGGTATCCGACGCCGACTGCACGAACCATTCGCCCGCGAGCTTGCTGACGCCGTAGGCGTTGAGCGGCCGCGCGACGTCGTCCTCGGTGTAGGGAGTTGGCTTGCGACCGTCGAACACGTAGTCAGTGCTGACGTGCATGAGGCGCGCGCCGGACTCGGCGGCGGCGCGGGCGACGTGATACGCGCCGACGGCGTTCACCTCGAAGGCGGCGAGTGGCTCGGTCTCACAGCGGTCGACGTGGGTCATCGCGGCCGAGTTGACGACCCAGTCGGGTGCGGCGCGGCGGACCGCCGCGGCGACCGCCTCCGCGTCGCGCACGTCGGCGCTGGCGCGGGCGATCGGGATGACCGCGTGGGCGCCCGCCAGCGTGGCGGCGACGGCACGGCCCAGCTGACCGTCGACCCCGAAGATCGCGACCTTCACTGCGAAGGAACCGTCCGGCTGTTCAATGCGTTAGAGGACTAGAGTGGATCGGCGTCGCGGATGCGGCCGACCAGGATCAGGCCCACAATTCGTACCACATCGAGCGTGAAAAATAAAGGTATCGTGAGCCAGTGATAGGGCTTGGCGTAGGTCGTAAAGAAGCGCCAGGAGCTCTTGAGCTTGCGCATCACCTTG
>JAICFA010000373.1 GCA_025923935.1 Candidatus Krumholzibacteriia bacterium | reverse complement strand
GGTTGCGCTTTTCCGCGCGTTTCGTAAACCGGGGCGATCGTGACAAAGTCGGCGCCCGAGTCGAACGCGGTGCGGACTGCTGCAACCGAATGTGTGCTGGCGCCAATCAGCAGTCTCGGAAACTGTTCGCGAAACTCGACGAGCAGCGCGGGATCGTCGGGAATGTGAAAGCCGTCGACGCCGGGGCTCGCCGCGAGCAGTGCCGCCGTGTCGCGGTCGACAAAGGGAGACGCGTTCACGAAAAGCTTGGCACCGCGCGGCCGCAGCAAGCCGGAAAGGCGCGTGGCGGCGCTCACCAGATCGGTTTCGGAGAGGTCTTTTTCGCGCAGCTGCACCGCGCGCACGCCGGTCGCACACGCGTCGTGCACCACCGAGGCCAGCGTGCGCGGCGCGCACTGCGTGCGGTCGGTGATGAGGTAGAAGCGAAAGTCGACCGGTGCTCTACTCATCGCGCCCCACGATCCCGTCGAGCGGGCTCGATGCCTTGGCGTACAAGCGGCGCGGCACGCGCCCGGCGCCATATGCCAGACGTCCCGCTTCCGCCGCGAGCCGCATCGCGCGCGCCATATCCACCGGCCTTTCCGCCTGTGCAATGGCGGTGTTCAAGAGCACGCCGTCGATGCCGAGCTCCATCGCCACGGCCACATCCGACGCCGTGCCCACGCCGGCGTCGACAATCAGCGGGACGCTGCACTGCTCCCGAATAATGCGGAGGTTGTACGGATTGCGAATGCCCATGCCGGAGCCGATGGGCGCGCCCAGCGGCATTACCGCGGCACACCCCATGTCGGCGAGCTTGCGGCAGGTGATGGGATCGTCGTTGCAGTAGGGCAGCACGACGAAGCCGTCCGCGAGCAATAGCTCCGCGGCTTTCAACAATTCGGTCACGTCGGGGAACAGGGTTTCGTCGTCGCCGATCACCTCGAGTTTCACCCAATTGGTGTCGAGGGCTTCGCGCGCGAGCTGTGCGGTCAGTACCGCTTCTTTCGCCGTGTAGCAGCCCGCGGTGTTGGGCAGCACACTCCACTTCCCGCGCAGCATCGACATCAGGCTTTCCTTGGAGCCGTCCGTCAAGCTCACGCGGCGCACGGCGACGGTGACCATCTCGGTGCCGCTCGCCTCCAGCGCCGCGAGCATGGTTTGCGGATCGGGGTAGCGCGACGTGCCCACGATCAAGCGCGAGGAAAAGCTGCGTCCGGCGATGACGAGCGAATCGTTGCTGCTGCTCATGTCAACCTCCTTGCACGGCGCGAATGATCTCGATCACATCGCCGTCGTGCACGCGCCGCGTCGACCAGTCGCGTTTGGGCACCACCGCGTCGTTGACGGCGACCGCGATGCCGTCGCCGTCAATCGCGATGCCCGCGTGCTGCACCACGTCGGCGAGCACACTGCCATCGTCCGCTTGCGCCGCTTTTCCGTTTATGGTGATGCTGATGTTCACGGCCTCTCGAATCTCCGCGGTGAAAATGGCAGCATGTCGGCGCCGAAGCCGTTCGCAATTCCGGCGACCACCGCGTCCGCCGTCGCGGGTGCTAGCAAGATGCCGCTGCGAAAGTGTCCGGTCGCCGTTACCAGCCCGCGCAACGCGGCCTCGCCGATGATCGGCAAGTGGTCGCGAGACGCGGGCCGCAGACCCACTTCGACGCCGTCGAAGGGCAGCTCGTAGACGGCGGGAATGATTTCCCAGGCGTGCTCGAGGAGGTCCTTCACCGCGCCGGCAGTGGCGGCGACATCGTACCCCATCTCTTCTTGCGTTGCGCCCACCAGCACGCTCCCGTCCGCCTTGTTGAGCACGTACACGCGCGGCGTTCGCACCACGTGCGCCAGCGAGAAGCCCTCGCCACGCAGTCGCACAATCTGACCCTTGACCGGTCGAACCGGTGCCACGTCGCGCAGTTCGTCGAACTTGGCCGACCACGCTCCGGCGGCGATGACGACAATGTCGGCGCGCACGTCCTGCTGCGCGGCGCGCACTCCCTCGACGCGTCCGTTGCGCGTGAGGAGAGACTCCACGTCGGCGCCTTCGACCATCTCGACGCCGCGATGGACGCACGCGCGCGCGAGTGCCGCCAGCAACGACGCGGTGTCCACCTGGTGGTCGTCCGCAATCCACACCGCCGCGACCACCCGCGGCGACAACAGCGGCTCGATTTCGCGCGCGCGTTCGCCGGAAATCCACTCCACGCTCAAGCTCGACGCGCGCCGGTGCTCGAACATGCGCTGCAGCGCTTCGCGGTCGTCGCGGTCGAGTGCCGCGAGCAGGGTGCCGCGCGTGTCCAGCGACACTGCCAGGTCCGCGTCCGCGGCGAGCTCGGCGAGGAAGGCCGGATAGCGC
>JAICFA010000372.1 GCA_025923935.1 Candidatus Krumholzibacteriia bacterium | reverse complement strand
CTCGTAGTTGACGAGGACCTCCATGGCATCGCGGGTAATCCCCTTCTGGCGCTCGCTGGGCAGGTCTTCGTTGTACTTGCGCAGGAAGTGCTGGACCAGCAAGGGGACGTCGTCGCGGCGCTTGCGCAGCGGCGGCAGGTGGACCGGGATGACGTTCAAGCGATAGTAGAGGTCAGCCCGGAATCTCTCTTGTTTGATGGCTTTTTCCAGGTCGGCGTTGGTGGCGGCCACCAGGCGCACGTCGACCTTGATGGGGTTGGTGCCACCGACCGGGATGACTTCGCGCTCTTGCAGGACACGCAGGAGTTTCACCTGAATGGTGGGCGAGGTCTCCCCGATCTCGTCGAGGAAGAACGTTCCACCCTGGGCGACCTTGAACAGGCCTTCCTTGTCGCGAATGGCACCCGTGAAGGATCCCTTGACGTGGCCGAAAAGCTCGCTTTCCAGAAGGCTCTCGGGCAATGCGCCGCAGTTGATGCTGACGAACGGTCCCGCCGAGCGCGACGAGCGATAATGGATGGCGCGCGCGATGAGCTCCTTGCCGGTGCCGCTTTCGCCGTAGATGAGAATGGTGGACTCGGTGTCCGCCACCTTGTCGACGAGGTGAAACACCTTCTGCATCTCGTCGCTCTTGCCGATGATCGTGCGCAGGTCGGAGCTTTTCTTGAGCTGCTTTTTCAGGAGCACGTTCTCGGTGCGCACGCGTTTCATGTCGAGCGCGTTGCGCACGACCATCTTGATCTCGTCGTTCTTGGCGTGCTTGATGAGGTAGTGGAACGCACCCTGGTTCACCGCCTCGATGGCGGTCTTCTGCGACGCGTACGCGGTCATGATGATGACCGGCATGGTCGCGTCGATGCGGCGGATCTCCTTCAAGACTTCCATGCCGTCCATGCCCGCCATCTTGATGTCGGTCAAGACCACGTCGAATTTGCTCGCCGTGACCTCCTCCACCGCCTTCTTACCGGTGCTGACGGTCGTGATGTCGTACCCTTCCTTTCGTAGCATGATGGAAAGGAATTGGCACATGCTCTTCTCGTCGTCGACCACCAGTATGCGTTCTCCAGCCATGCGTAGGTTTCCCTTCTTCGAGTGACCCTAATCCGCCACCGTTACCGTTTGCTTGGACTTCTTGCCGTTAACCGTTGCCACCGGCACGCTCGCGCCCACTACGGGCAGCGTGATGGTGAATACCGCCCCGCCCTGCTCGCGATTGCGGCACTCGATGATGCCGCCGTGCGCGCTCACGATCTTGTTGGCGATGGCCAACCCCAGCCCCGTGCCGCCTTCCTTGCTGGTGAAGAACGGCTCGAACATCTTCGTCATCGCTTCCGCGTCGATGCCGGGTCCGCTGTCGCAGAAAGCGATGCGAACTTGTCCCGAGCCCGTCGGCCCCGCGACCACGTCCAGCTTGCCGCCGTTCTCCATCGCTTCGCACGCATTGACGGCGAGGTTCATGAACACTTGTCGCATCTGCTCGTCGTCCATGTATACCAGCGGCATGTCTTCCGCGCACTCCAGACGAATCGACACTCCGTCGCTCTTCTCCGCGTTCTTTTTTAGCAAGACCATGGTCTCCGACAGGCACTTGTCGAGCCGTGCGGGCAGCCGCTTGGGCTGGCGAATCTTCGCGAAGTCGAGAAAGTCGGAGATGATGCGATCCAACCGGTCCGACTCGCGCATGATGAGCTCCATCAAGCGCCCGTTTTCGCCCTCCAGCTTGAGCTCGGTGTGCAGCATTTCGATCGAGCCCGATATCGACGCCAAGGGGTTGCGCAGCTCGTGGGCGATACCTGCGGAAAGCTCTCCAATGGCGGCGAGGCGGTCGGCCTTGCGCACGCGCTCGCGCATCTCGTGCACCTCGGTCAGGTCCTGGAAGACCGCAATCACACCCCGGCGCCGCTCGGCGGCGTCGGTCAGTAACGAAATGCTGATACCCAGCGGCCGGTCGCGCCCGTCGCGCGTGTGCGCCGCGATTTCGTGGCGCCGCTTGCTACGCTCCATCGACAGCGACTGGACGAGCTCGTGCGCGAGGTCCGGGACCCTCCGTCCCAACGCGTCGTCAATGTGCAGCCCGACGACGTCGTCTTTCGTGAGCTCGAGAATCTCCTCCGCCGCGAGATTCATCGTCACCACCCGGCACAGCGAGTCGATGACGAGGACACCGCTGCTCATGTTCTCCAAGATGTAATTCGTGTCGACGCGCAGTTGCTCCAACGCGGTTTCAGCGTGCTGTAGTGCGCGCCCCTTGAGGCGGATGCGATCCGCCAGATAGCCACCCAGCGTTCCCACCAGGAGGAACATCGAGGTGTGCATGTACGCATCGATGAGCCCGCTCGCGCGG
>JAICFA010000371.1 GCA_025923935.1 Candidatus Krumholzibacteriia bacterium | reverse complement strand
TGCGGCGGCGGTGACGGCGGCGGACCGGCCCCTGCGGGCCCCAAGGTGCCGCGCAATCACGCCGTCACCATCGACGACGGTTTCTTTTTCCCCGAAGAACTGACCGTCGCCAACGGCGACAGCATCACCTGGACGTGGCGCTTGAACGACGACCACTCGGTCACCGAGGGAACCTCGCCCGATCCCGGCGAGGAGCCGCGCTTGTTCGACTCCGGCATTCGCAGTTCGGGAAATTTCGGCTACCGCTTCAAGCAAACGGGATCGATCACCTATTTCTGCCGCGAGCACTGGGACATGGGTATGACCGGCCGCGTCCTGGTGGAACCGTAGTCGAAATCGTTGCATTGACACCCGCCGAAACCGCCCCGTAGACTGGCTCGCAACCGAACCGCACTCGATCCGACCCGGCACCGGGCCCCGTGAGGTACACGCTGCGTTGACCCCTGACCGTAGAACGCTGCTGGCGCTCTTTTCTCTCGCCTTCGGTCTTCGCATCCTCTACGCCGTAATCGTAGGGGGCCACATCGATCTCGTGACGGCCCGCGAATCGTACGATTTCCGCATCGCGTCGCGCATGGTCGAGAGCTTCGACTGGGTCACGACGCCCTTCGCGCCCAATTCTCCCGGTTACCGCATCTTGCTCACCGCGGCGTTCAAGCTGTTCGGCGTCAGCTGGTGGTCCGCGGTGCTGTTGAACGCCGTGCTGGGCGCGGTCACCACGTTGTTTGTGTACCGCATCGGCGAGCGCTTGCTGGGCAAACGTGTCGGCCTCGTGTCGGCCTTGTGGCTGGGTCTTGCGGTCAGCCACATGCACTTCGCCAGCCTCGCGGCGCGCGACGTGCTGGTGACCTTTCTGCTGACGTGGGTCGCGTATGTCCTGGCACGACCGTTCTTCCGCATGCGCACCGCGGTGTGGTTGGCGTTCTTGGTGACGCTCTTGCTCCACACCGAGCCCATGTTTCTCGTGTTACTGCCCCTCTTGGTGATCTTCCTCGCGCTCAAGTCGACGCACCATCGTGCGCTGAGCTGGCAGTACGTGTTCGTATTCGTGACCGCGCTCCTGGTGTTCTTCATCCCGTGGACGGTGCGCAACCTGATCGTGTATCGCGACGTCGTTCCCATCAGTCTCGAGGCGCAACGCTACACCGCTCCCGTCTCGCGACTGGTGCGCGACCTCCCGCCCACCCCCGCGGTCACCCACCCCGACGCCGTGACCGTGCACAAGCCCGGCTTCCTCACCAACGAGCGAGAATTCTGGCGCATGGTTCGTTTCGCCCCCTCGCCGGCAAATCCCGAGCGCGGGGTTCCCGCCGAGCCGGCGTGGTCGCTGCGCCACAACCTCGCCAGCATGCTGAACTACGGCGTGGTGCTGCCGTTCTTTCTGGTGGGCTGCATCTTCGCGTGGAAACGCCGCCACCGCCCGGCACTCGTGCTGGCGTCGATCGTGTTGAGCTACGCTCTGCTGCGTGGATTTCTCGGCGGAAACGAAGCGACCCGGCTGTGGGTCGAGCCGCTGATTATCTTGGTGGCATTCTATGCGATAAAAGTACTGCTCGACTTGCGCCGTGCGGCGGGAATGCCAGAGGAGATAACTGCGAAGCTTAATAGGACATGACGGACGTGCCGCCGCTCCCTAAAAAGCCAGGACATGATGGACGTGCCAGAGCGGACGTTAAAGTGCGCGACCATAAATTCCATCGCGCAGCTTTTAGGGAGCGGCGGCACGTCCATCATGTCCGGCCTTGCATCACCGGTCCGCGCGTAAGTCGCAGCCCGACATCTCCGGCGGTCGCGGCACACCCAGATAATCCAGAATAGTCGGCGCGATGTCGCGCAGCGAGCCGGTTTCGATTAGCCCTCCGCGGTAGTCGGAATCGACCAGGATGCACGGGACACGATTCGTCGTGTGCGCGGTGTGCGGCCCGCCGGTGACGGGATCGACCATCAGCTCGGCGTTGCCGTGGTCGGCGGTAACAATGAGCGCAACCCTTTCGAGGTCGACCGCGCCCATCACCTTGCCCACGCACTCGTCCACGGTTTCGCACGCCTTGATGGCCGCGGTCAGCACACCGGTGTGGCCCACCATATCCGGGTTCGCGAAGTTGCACACGATGTAATCGTGACGGTCGCTGCGAATCTCGCGCAGGAGTGCGTCGGTCACTTCGTAGGCGCTCATTTCGGGCTTGAGATCGTACGTGGCCACCTTCGCCGAAGGAATCAACAGGCGCGTCTCGCCCGGATACTCGGTCTCTTCGCCGCCGTTGAAGAAGTAAGTGACGTGCGCATACTTCTCGGTCTCCGCGATCCGCAACGTGGTCTTCCCGTGCGCCGCCGCGGTGTCGACGAGAATGTTATTGCGCGACTCGGGCGCGAACACGGCGGGAAGGTCGAGGGC
>JAICFA010000370.1 GCA_025923935.1 Candidatus Krumholzibacteriia bacterium | reverse complement strand
GAGAACGTCGTGCGTGCGATCTCGGCCCGCAAGAACGAGCCGGAGTGGCTGCTCGAGTGGCGCCTGCGGGCGTTTCGGGCCTGGATCAAGATGGCGGCGGAAGAACCGACTTGGGCCAACATCCGGCACCCCAAGATCGACTTTCAGGACATCCACTATTACTCGGCGCCGAAGAGCGCGGGTGACCGGCCGAAGAGCTTGGACGAAGTCGACCCGGAAGTCCGCCGCACCTTCGACAAGCTGGGCATTCCGCTGGTGGAGCAAATGCGCCTCGCGGGGGTCGCGGTCGACGCGGTGTTCGACTCGGTGTCGGTCGCGACGACCTTCAAAGAGAAGTTGGCCGCACTCGGCATCGTCTTCTGCTCGTTTTCGGAAGCAGTCGAGACGCACCCCGAGCTGGTGCGCAAGGCGCTGGGCACAGTGGTGCCCTACAACGACAATTTCTACGCCGCCTTGAACTCGGCCGTGTTTAGCGACGGCTCGTTTGTATACGTCCCGGCGGGCGTGCGCTGTCCGATGGAGCTTTCGACGTACTTCCGCATCAATGCGCGCGAGACGGGACAGTTCGAGCGCACGCTGATCGTGGCGGAAAAGGGTGCGTACGTCTCGTACTTGGAAGGCTGCACGGCGCCGATTCGCGATGAGAACCAGCTGCACGCGGCGGTGGTCGAAATCGTGGCCGAAGAAGACGCTTCGGTGAAGTACTCGACGGTACAGAACTGGTACCCGGGCGACAAGGAAGGCAAAGGCGGCATTTTCAACTTCGTCACGAAGCGCGGGGAGTGCCGCGGCGCGCGCTCGAAGATTTCGTGGACGCAGGTCGAAACCGGCTCGGCGATCACGTGGAAGTATCCGAGCTGTGTGCTGACGGGCGACGATTCGATCGGCGAGTTTTACTCGGTAGCGCTCACCAACAACTACCAGCAGGCCGACACCGGCACCAAGATGATCCACCGCGGCAAGAACACGCGCAGCACCATCATCTCGAAGGGCATCTCGGCGGGACACGGCCAGAACAGCTATCGCGGCCTGGTCCGCATGCTGCCGGAAGCGACCAATGCGCGCAACTTCACGCAGTGCGACTCGATGCTGATCGGGTCGAAGTGCGGCGCGCATACGTTCCCGTACATCGAGGTCGGCAACTCGACCTCGCGCGCCGAGCACGAAGCGACCACCTCGAAGATTGGCGAAGACCAGTTGTTCTATTGCCGCGCACGCGGCATTTCGAACGAAGACGCGGTCAACATGATCGTCAACGGATTCTGTCGCGAGGTATTCGCGGAGCTGCCCATGGAGTTCGCGGTCGAAGCGCAGCGCCTGTTGGCCGTGAGTCTTGAAGGCAGCGTCGGCTAGCTCCCTTTCCGGCTTCTAACCTGGAGAAATACATGCTCGAGATCAAGAATCTCCACGCCCGCGTGGATGAGAAAGAAATTCTCAAAGGCGTCGACCTGGTCGTCAAACCCGGTGAAGTCCACGCCATCATGGGTCCCAACGGTTCCGGCAAGAGCACGCTGGCACAGGTGCTCGCGGGCCGCGACACGTTCGACGTCACGGAGGGCGACATCCTCATCGACGGCGAGAGTGTTCTGGAGCTCGACCCCGAGGAGCGCGCCGCGCGCGGGCTCTTTCTGGCGTTCCAGTATCCGGTGGAGATTCCGGGCGTTCGCAACAACTACTTCTTGAAGACGGCGCTCAACTCGCTGCGCAAGAGCCGCGGCGAAAAAGAGCTCGACGCCATGGACTTCTTGAAGATCGTCAAAGAGAAGATGAAGGCTCTGAAGATCGACGAGAGCATGATGAATCGTTCGGTCAATGAAGGCTTCTCGGGTGGCGAAAAGAAGCGCAACGAGATTTTTCAGATGGCGATTCTGGACCCCAGGATTGCGGTCATGGACGAGACCGACTCCGGTCTCGACATCGACGCGCTGCGCATCGTCGCTGCGGGTGTCAACTCGCTGCGCGGGCCGGAGCGCGCGATGGTGGTCATCACGCACTACCAGCGACTGCTCAACTACATCATCCCCGACGTCGTCCACGTCTTCGTCGACGGGCGCATCGTGCGCACCGGCGGCAAAGAGCTGGCACTCGAGCTGGAGAAAGAGGGCTACGCGGAGGTGTCGGGCTAGTGCCGGGGGTCGCCGCATACCAGGACACGTTCGCCCAACTGGAGCCGGTGCTGCGCGCGAGCGGGCCGTCGTGGCTGCACGAGCTGCGTCGCGAAGGCATCGACCGCTTCGCGGCACTCGGGTTTCCGTCTCTGAAAGAAGAAGAGTGGCGCTTCACGCGCACGCGTCCCATCGCCGAGGTGGATTTTCGCCCGGCGGAGAAGGGTGCAGCCATCGACGGAAAGGCGCTGATTGCGCGTACTTTCGACGATGCGCAGTGCCATCGCTTAGTACTGGTGAAT
>JAICFA010000369.1 GCA_025923935.1 Candidatus Krumholzibacteriia bacterium | reverse complement strand
CGCATCAACGACGTTCTATTATTTTCGTCGCTGGAGATCCCGGCGCCCGAAGAGATTTGGTACGACAGCTTCGATGGGAAGAAGATCAACGGCTGGATCTTGAAGCCGCCCGGCTTCGACGCGTCGAAAAAATACCCGATGATTCTTCAGGTCCACGGCGGCCCGCACATTCCGTACGGGTACTCGTTCACGCACGAATTCCTGTGGATGGCGGCCAAGGGTTACGTGGTGCTGTACACCAACCCGCGCGGCAGCTCGTCGTACGGCCAGGAGTTCGGCAACTTGATCCAGTACGCGTATCCGGGCGACGACTACAAGGACTTGATGGCGGGAGTCGACTACATGGTCGCGCGGGGCTATGTGGACGAGAAAAAGATCGGGATTACGGGCGGGAGCGGCGGCGGCGTGCTGACCAACTGGGCCATCACGCAAACGGATCGCTTCGCGGCCGCAGTGTCGCAGCGATCGATCGCGGATTGGTCGGGCTTTTGGTACACGTGCGACTTCACGCTGTTTCAGCCGGTGTGGTTTCGCGGCGCGCCGTGGGAAGAGCCGGAAGATTTCGCCGCACGCTCGGCCATCAACTTCGTCGACAAAGTTACGACACCGCTCATGTTGATCGAGGGCGAATCGGATTTGCGCACGCCTCCCAGCGACGGCGGCGAGCAGATGTTTCGCGCGCTCAAGTATCTAAAGAAACCGGTTGTCATGGTGCGCTTCCCCGAGGAAACGCACGAGCTGTCGCGCTCGGGCAAGCCGTCGCACCGCATCGAGCGCCTGCGTCACATCGTGGGCTGGTTCGACAAGTATCTGCAAGGCCAGGACAGCGGCGCCTACGAGGTGCGCTGATTCCGCGTATGCCGCGCTACGCCGCTTTTCTTCGCGCGATCAATGTGGGTGGCCGCGTGGTCAAAATGGACGTGCTCCGCCGTGTTTTCGAGTCGCTCGACTTTGCCAAGGTCGAAACCGTGATCGCTAGCGGCAACGTGCTGTTCGACGCGTCGTCGAAGAGCGCGAAAGTGCTGGAAAAAACGATCGAGAAGGGTTTGCACGACAAGCTCGGCTATGCGGTGGAGACGTTCGTGCGCACGCCGGCGGAGATGACGGCGGTGGCGGAGTACAAACCGTTCCCGGCCCGCGAGCTGGCAGCAGCGGAGAGTGTGCTCTACGTCGGGTTCCTCGACGACGAGCCGACCACGACTGCGAAGAAACGCGTGCTCGCGCTGGCGACCGACGTCGACGAGTTCAATCTCCACGGCCGCGAGCTCTATTGGCTGCTCCGCACCAAATTCAGCGAGTCCAAGATCACCGGAAACAAACTGGAAAGGACGCTCGAGATGCCTACCACACTGCGCAACGTTACCACGGTTCGCAAGATCGCCGCGAAATTGGCGCTCGCACTGTCACTGCTCGCCACACCCCTCGCGGTCCGCGCGCAAGCGCCGCCGTCGTCGCAGCCTCCTGGGGTCGCGCCCGCGTATTCCACCGCGGAAGATGTGGTGAACGAGCTCTACCGCTTGGTGAGCATCGAAAAAGGACAGGAGACCGACTGGGAGCAGGTGCGCCAGTTGTTTTTGCCGCAAGCCGTCATCGTCCTGCGAGTTTCCAAGGAGGCGTCGCAAGTGTTCGACGTGCAGGGATGGATCGATGATTTCAAAACGTGGGACGAAAAGGCCAAGGTGAAGGAAACCGGATTTTCGGAGAAGATCATCACCATGAAGCCGCGCGTGTTCCGCGACATCGCCAACGTCTTCGTGCTCTATGAAGCGTCCATTACCGGTGCCACGCGCCCGCCGACACGCGGTGTGGACAGCATCGAGCTCATCAAGAAAGACGGCCGCTGGTGGATCGCCGCCATCACCAATGATCTCATCAACGCGGAGAATCCGGTTCCTGCCGAGCTTCGGGAATAGCCCATGGGCGGTTCCCCGACGGTTGCGCGCGCCATCCCGTCTCGCTTCTCCAAGGAAACCTTGATCGCCCTGCTCGCGATCGCTGCGATCGCGGTGCACGTCGCGATGCGGTACGGATTGCGCACGACGGGTGAATTTCGTGGATTCGCGCTGCACGAGCTCCCGCTAATCATAGCACTCGTCGCGGGCGGGATTCCGCTCTTGTGGGAACTGGTGCGCGACGTGCTGCGCCGGCAATTCAGTTCCGACCTTTTGGCCGGCATCGCCATCGTCACTTCGGTCATCCTCGGCGAATACCTCGCGGGTACATTGGTGGTGCTCATGCTCTCCGGCGGGGAAGCGCTAGAGCACTACGCGGTTCGCAATGCGTCGTCGGTGCTGCGCGCGCTCGCGCGCCGCATGCCGTCGGTCGCGCACATCAAGCACGACGGGGAGCTGCGCGAGGTACCGCTGGACGACGTCGCCGCGGGCGATGTGCTGGTCGTGTTCCCGCACGAAATCTGCCCCGTCGACGGAACCGTGACGGAGGGGCACGGCTCCATGGACGAGTCGT
>JAICFA010000368.1 GCA_025923935.1 Candidatus Krumholzibacteriia bacterium | reverse complement strand
GCGCGCGTCGCGGCCCACCATGACACCACCATCTATTTCGGCTGTCCCGACGTCGACGCGGCCTACGAGCATTTGAAAAAGCAGGGCATCAAGTCCCAGCCGCCGGAGATTGCACCGTACGGGCAGAAGCAGCTGTATTTTACCGACCCCGACAACTACAACCTCTGTTTTCAGTGGCCGACTGAGAAGTAGGCCCTCTACTTGAGCAGCGTAACTTTCGCCGTCTGGACGTGCGTGCCCATCGCGGCGCGCACCCAATACACACCCGACGCGACCGCCGCACCCCCGTCGTTGCGGCCATCCCAGCGGATCTCGTGTTCGCCCGCGGGGAATACGCGTTCGGCCAGCGTGGCCACGCGGCGCCCCGTCACGTCCACGACCGCCACTGAGACCGGACCGCGGGTCGATACCTTCAGCTGAATCGTGACGGTGGGATTGAACGGGTTCGGGTACGTCTTCAAGGCGAGGCGTGCACCCGGAACCGCGGGATGTTCGACCGCCGTGGTCACGGCGCACTGCAGCGGATACGTGTACACGTCGTTCTTGCCCACGATCAGAGAGCCGTCCTTGATGGCGGAATACATGAAGTCTTGGGTTTCCCGAAACACGCCGAAGGTTCGCAGCGCGCTGGGCGTCGAAACGTCGATGACGCTCACGTACTTTTCCACCGTGCCGACATAGGCGAAGTTTCCGTCGACCGCAAAGTCGAACGATAAGCCGCTCACGCCTATGTCGTCCACGACCACCGGGGAGCTCGGATTGGAAATATCGACCGCCGCAAAGCGCCCATCGTGAGCCACGAAGAGGTAATTGCCGGCGGCGTGTACGGCCGCGGCTTCGGGGAGCGGCAGTGTGGTGACGCGCTCCTCCTGGCCGGGGACGGTCGCGTCGATCACTTCCACGCCGTCTTTCCAACCCGCATACGCGAAGCCGTTGCGAATCTCGAGACGCTCGTCGAAGTACGAACCGCTCGAGAACCACTCGGCACCGCCAATGCCGGTCCAGGCGGTGGGGTTGGAAACGTCGTAGATTGCGACAATCAGCGTGGACGTCGGGAACTGTCCGAAGGATCCCAATACGTACACGGTCGTGCCGTCGACACGAATGTCGCTCGGGTAGTAACCGATCGGCAGCGAAGCGGTTGCTAGAAAACCGGGTGTGTTGAGGTCCAGAATGTTCAACCGATCCGGACGTGCGACGTACGCATACGAGTCGTTCCCGTCAACGGCGAGGATGCCGCTGGGCAAGGTGCGCGAGCCCATTGAAACCGGTGCCATCGGATTGGACACGTTGTACAAGCGGAACACGTTCGGCACACTTCCGACGAACAAGCGATTACCGGCAACGCGCATCAGGTTCATGAGCTGGGGACTGAACGTCGACGTCGGCGATTGGCTCAAGTCGCCGTAGTCTTTCTTCGCCATGACTTGGAGTTTTTTTTGGTCTACCGAGAAAACGTAGCCGGGACTCGATTCGATGCCTTCCTGCGAGCCGCCCTTCAAATTGGTCACCATCGCGGTCACCGGATTCGTGGGATCGCTGATGTCGACGATGAATTCTTCCTCCTGGGCGTTGACCATGATCGCGTCGCCGTCGAATGATGCGGCAAAGATGGTTTTGGACGTCGACCAAACCGAGATGTTGACGGGCGCGTTATAGTCGGATGCGTCAATGATGCGCAGATACTGGCCGTTGGTGCCGTTCACCCCGAGAACGAGATGACCGCGCAGGTCCAACGGGTAAGGCTGGTATCCGAAAACGGAGAATCCCGGGCTCATTTGCGCGGGATCGCTCACGTCGGCGAAGGCAAGCTGCGAGCCGCCCACGCCCAAGGTGACGACGGCGGCGATGTTTCCGTCGCTGACGACGTTGGACGCGCTGCCGGCGAGCGGTAGCGTACCGACGATATTCGGCGCACCCGGTGTCGCAATGTCCACCGCCACCAAACCCACGTCACCGCACGCGACGTACGCGATGCTGCCGGCAATCGCCAAGCCCCCCGGGGTGCCAGGCATAGGGAATTTCGTCACCTGGATGGGATGCGCTGGATCGGCGACATAGACCACATACAGCGCCGTGCTGCTCGTCGCGAACGCGTAGTCTCCGCTCAATTCGACGTCCCACGATCCCACGAACTCTTGCGGCTGGGCCGAGAGCGATCCCACCAGCGCGGGATTCACCGGATCGGAGATATCGAAGGTCCACAACCAGGCTCCTAGATTCGGATACCCGTTCTCACCGACCGCGCATAGCAGAGATCCGTCGAGCGCGATCCCGCTTACGCTGGCTGCAGGGACTTGGGGAGTGACCATGACGACATGGCTGTAGCGGGTGTAGTCCACACACTGGGCATGCCCCGTCTTTGGATGGGTGGCGAGAATGAAGAGGCCGAGTAAACCGAATACTTGCCGGTTCATGGCGAGCCTCCTGTGGCGGAGGGTTTCAAAAGCAGTCGACACGCGGGCAACTGGCAGGACCCGT
>JAICFA010000367.1 GCA_025923935.1 Candidatus Krumholzibacteriia bacterium | reverse complement strand
TTGCCCATCTTGTTGCGAATGGCGCCCGTGAAAGCACCCCGCACGTGCCCGAACAGCTCGCTCTCGAGGAGCTCCTGCGGAATGGCCGCGCAGTTGACGGCCACCAGCCTTCGCTCGCGCCGCGGGCTGTGGTAGTGGATCGCCTTGGCGATGAGCTCCTTGCCGGTGCCGCTTTCGCCGGTGACCAGCACGGTCGCGTCGGTGGGTGCAATCTTCCTCAGCACGTCGAACATTGCCGTCATGGCGGGCGACAGTCCGATGATGCTGTCGAAGCGGAAACGGTCGCGCAGCGTGGTGCGCAAGGTTTCGTTCTCCGCTTCGAGGCGATGGAGCTTGAGGGTTTTCTCCACCGTTAGGGTGAGGTCGTCGCGCGAGATGGGCTTGGTCAAATAATCCGTCGCACCGCGCTTCATCGCTTCCACCGCCGTTTCGACCGACGCGAACGCGGTGAGAATGACGACGGGAATGCTGGCGTCGATGCGTTTGATGTCGCCCAAAAGCTCGATACCGTCGCGCTTGGGCATCTTGATGTCGGACAGGACCAGGTCGGGGCGGCGTGATTCCACCAGGCGCAAGCCCTCTTCTGCGGACGCGGCGCGGTCGACGTCGTAGCCGGCTTCCTCCAGCATGTAGCCGATCACTTTGCGCAGGCTCTCGTCGTCGTCGATGATGAGCACGCGACTAGCCGGCATGCGCGCCTCCGCGTACCGGCAGCACGACGGTCACCGTCGTGCCCGCGCCGGGCTCGCTTTCGATATCGATGGTGCCGCCGTGATCGCGCACGATGGTGTGCGAGATAGAAAGACCCAAGCCGGTGCCGTTTTCCTTGGTAGTGAAGAAGGGATCGAAGACGCGCGGCAGCACGTCGTGCGGAATTCCCGCGCCATGATCGCGCACCGTGGCGACGACCGCCCGCGAGCCATTGCGATTCTCGGCGTGCGCCGCAATCACGACGCGATCGCCGTTGCGGCTGGCGGCCACGGCATTGAACAGGAGATTCAAGAAGACCTGGTGAATCTGCTCGGCGTCGGCCGAGACCGGTGGCAGGTTGCGTTCGACATCGCGCGTAATCTGAATCCCGCGTGCCGCTCCGTCGAGCTCGACTTGCGACGATGCCCGGTCGATGGCGCTCGCCACATCCAGTGAGCCCAGCTGCGGCGGACGCGGTCGCGCGAATCCCAGGAAATCATCGACCACCGCACCCAACCGCCGCGACTCTTTGCGCAGCACGTCGAACAAGTCGTGTTCTTTCGAACCCGGCGGCGCATCGTCCCCGAGAATCTCCGCCGCACCTTGAATCGACCCCAGCGGATTCTTGATCTCGTGCGCCAGTCCCGCCGCCATCTGACCCAGCGACGACAAACGCTCGCGCCGCGCGAGCTCACGCTCGAGCACGGCACTGCGGTCGCGCTCGCGCCACTGCCGCTCGATCAGGACGCCGGTCATGACGCCGATGGCGATGTAGAACACCATCTCGGTGTATTCGCCCACCAGCGTGTGGTGATCGGTGATGCCGCGCAACCACGGATAGGGAAGGGTGAGGGCGGTAATGGCAAGCGCCGTGAACAAACCGCCGCGCACGCCGAACCAAATCGCGGCCAGGATAATGGGCACGTAGCAGAGACGGCCATGAATGGCGTGAACCACGGTGCCATGGGCCGAGGGAAGCAGGATTCCATAATGGAAGGAGACGGTGGCCGCGGTCAAAGCCGCAACGAACGTGATTCTCCAGCGCTTGGTCGCCGACATGTGGGCAATATAATTCACCTGCTGTAGAATGTTCAACAGGGAGGTTCCCAACAAAACGGTGGACGCCGAGCCCGAGGTGCCGGCCATATCGCGGTTGTGGGGATGCCGCTGGCAACCGACCCGGTCTTGGTGGGTGCGCTGATCGGTGTGCGCTTTGTACTGCCGCTCCTCATCCCGATCTTCCCGCTGCCCGCAATCCTGGCCTGTCTTGTGGTCGACGCGTGGGACCAATCGATTCTCGCGCTGTTCACCCGCGTCGATCCGGCCACCTACCAGGCTTACGACAAGGCCCTCGACATCTTTTACTTGTCCATCGCGGCGTTTGCCGTCCTGCGTAACTGGAACCGTTACGCCGCGGCGCAAATCGCCCGTTTGTTGTTTTACCTCCGCCTCTTCGGAGTGCTCGGGTTCGAGCTGACCGGCTGGCGACCATTGCTCCTCGTATTCCCCAATGCGTTCGAATTCTATTTCATCTTCTACGAAGCATTACGCAGCCGGTGGTCCCTCACGCGCTTCTCGACGCGCTTTTTCGTCGCGACCGCGGCGGTGATTTGGCTGATCAAGCTCCCGCAGGAATACTGGATCCATGTCGCGCGTCTCGATGTTACCGATGTGCTCAAGCACCGGGCACTCGGTGCCGAAGCCGGTATGAGCTGGCGTGAGGCAATCGCGGGCCACGTGATCGCGTTTGTCGTCTTGGTCGGCGCGGGGATCGCACTCGCCCTGCTGGTTCGCGCCGGCCTACGGCGCGTCGCGCCTCAGCCGACGCACA
>JAICFA010000366.1 GCA_025923935.1 Candidatus Krumholzibacteriia bacterium | reverse complement strand
TCTGCAGCCGGTGCTCGACCAGACGGAAGAAGCGGTACGCCGCCGCGAGATTGTCGACGTCCCACGGCTGCAAGAGCTCGAGCTTGCGCACGCGCGCCAGCACCTCCAATGTGTTGGTACTGCGAAGTGCGGGCAAGCGGTGCGCGTGCATCAGCTGCACCGCCTGGGCAACGAACTCGATGTCGCGAATGCCGCCCGCCATCAGCTTGATGTTGTAGCCACGCTGCGCGCCGGAGAGGTGGTCCTTGATCTGGTCGCGCATGGCCCCCACCGCTTCCAATGGCGAGTAGGGAAGTGCGGGGTTGTAGACCAACTTGGCCAGCATGTCGAGCACGCGCGCGCCCAACGCGGTGTCGCCCGCAATCACGCGCGCCTTCAAGAGGGCTTGAAACTCCCACGGCCGTCCGCGGTTTTCGTAATACACACGCAGCGCCGACTCGGTGTTGACCAACGGGCCGGCCTTGCCGTCGGGTCGCAAGCGCAAGTCGACGCGGTAGAGATAACCTTCCTCGGTGAGCGCATTCATGGCGTCGGTCACGCGCCGCGCGACTTTGGTGTAGAACACCAGCGTGTCGTCGTCGGCGTCGTCGCACGCAAAGATGAGGTCGATGTCGCTCGAGTAGTTGAGCTCGCGTCCGCCGAGCTTGCCCATGGCGATGACGGCCAGCCCGTGCGGGTGGGTGTCGTCCACCGCGATCTCGTCAAACACGATCTCCAGCACGACGCGCGCGCACGCTTCCGCCAGGTCGCTCAAGCGCCGCGCAATTTCTTCGACGGGGGCTGCACCGACCAAGTCGAGCGCCCCGATCTTGAGCAACGCTTGCCGGTGCGTGCGGCGCACCGCGTTGAGCTTGCCGTCCACGCTCAGGAACGACTCGACGTCGCGCTCGAGCCATGCTTCGTAGAAGGGCGCGTCGTCGGGTGTGTCCCAGGTGCGCTGCTCCATGAGCCAGTAAACGAAGCCCGGCTGGCGCACGAGAATGTCGGCGAGGTGCTGGCTCGTCCCGAACACCGTGGTCACCAGGTGCAGCACGGGGCGCGCGGCCAGCATGGTGCGCACGAACACCGACGGGCTGGTCACTTCCAGGTAGCGCTCGAGGTTGCGCGCGGCGGCGTCGGGAGAGGGAGTGCGCAGACACGCCTCGAGGATCTCGACCACGTCGGCGTCGCTGGCGCTGTTGGCCAACATGCGCGTGGCCGCGCCGCGAACGCCGGCCGCGACCGTCTCGGTGCCGCCGAAGCCGCACTCCGCCAGGCGGGTTTCCAGTGGTGCGCGCGCGCCGCGGCCTTCCGGCGCGGGTGCGTCCACGAGCGAGCGCATCATCTCCTCGTGGATGTCTTCGACAATCGCGCGCAGCTTCTGGTGGATCGTCTGGCTCATGATTGGGATGGATAAGACGCGATCAACATAGCACTTGCGTCCGTTCGGCCACCACCGTAAACTGACTGGCGCGCGCATGAAGAAAATCGAAGCATTCATCAAGCCGTTCAAGCTCGACGACGTGAAGTCCGCGCTGATGGAAATCGGCGTGCAAGGCCTTACCGTATCGGAAGTGAAGGGGTTCGGCCGGCAAAAAGGTCACACCGAGCTCTACCGCGGCAGCGAATACCGCGTCGACTTTCTCCCCAAGAGCAAGCTTGAGATCTTCGTCGCCGACGCCGACGTGGAGAAGATCGTGGAGACGGTGATTCGCGTGGCGCGCACCGGCTCCATCGGCGACGGAAAAATTTTCATCCTCCCGGTGGAGGATGCAGTGCGCATTCGCACCGGCGAAAGCGGCGAAGACGTCCTCTAACCCCGCCCCATGCGCGCTATTGCGCGTACGAATCATGATCGTGCTCGGCATCGAAACTTCCTGCGACGACACCGGACTCGCCGTTTACTCGCGCGAGCACGGACTGCTCGCCAACCTGACCGCGAGCCAGCTGGTGCACGACGATTACGGCGGTATCGTGCCGGAGATTGCGTCGCGGCAGCACCTGCGCGCGCTGGTATCGGTCTACGAAGCGGCACTCGAACGCGCCGGTATCACGCCCGGCGAGCTGGACGGCATCGGGGTCAGCAACGGACCCGGGTTGGTGGGCTCGCTGCTCGTGGGTGTGGGCTTCGCCAAGTCGCTCGCATTGGGGCTCGAAAAGCCCGTCGTGGGAGTGCACCACATCGAAGCGCACGTGCTTTCGAACGAGCTCAACGGCAGCGACCTGCAGTGCCCCTGCATCGTGCTGGTGGTTTCGGGCGGCCACACCTCGCTCTATCACGTGGAGCGCATCGGCCGCTACGAGCTCGTGGGAAACACGCGCGATGACGCTGCGGGCGAAGCCTTCGACAAGATCGCCAAGCTCTTGGGCCTCGGGTTTCCCGGCGGCCCCTTGGTGCAGCGCGCCGCCGAACACGGCAACGCCGCGGCCATCGAGTTTCCGCGCGCGATGCTCGACCGCGGCGGGTTCGACTTCTCCTTTTCGGGGTTGAAGACGGCCGTGCGCCAATTCGTCGACGCGCACGACGAGCTCAGCGACGCGCTCGTCGCCGACG
>JAICFA010000365.1 GCA_025923935.1 Candidatus Krumholzibacteriia bacterium | reverse complement strand
GCGGCATCGAAGGAACCGTGTTTATCGAGTTCGACGTCCCGCGAATTGGCAGCCGCATTGATGCGGTTCTCGTCACTGGGCCGGCCGTCTTCGTGATCGAATTCAAGGTTGGTGAGCGGCGATTCAATACCCACGACCTCAATCAAGTCTGGGACTACGCGCTCGACCTGAAGAATTTTCACCTGGCCAGTCATGATGTGCCAATTCTTCCGGTGCTTGTGGCCACGGAGGCCGAAAACCAAGAACCGATGGTGCTCAATGCAGCCGACGACCAAGTATTCCGGCCGATCACCTGCAATGCTGCGACGCTAGGGCAGGCGCTAAGACTGGGTTTGGCGGGGGTGACAGGCGCGACGCTCGACCCACTCGCTTGGGCTCGAGCACCGTATCAACCGACGCCTACGATTATCGAGGCGGCGCAGGCGCTTTACGCGCGCCATTCCGTGGAGAGTATCGCGCGCCATGACGCTGGTGCCAAAAACCTCAGGGTGACGTCCCAACGGGTGGAGGAGATTATCGACCTTGCCCGTGACGCCGGTCGCAAGGCCATCGTGTTCGTCACCGGAGTACCCGGAGCAGGAAAGACGCTGGTCGGCCTCAACGTGGCGACGAAGAGACGGGATGACACCCCGACCCATGCAGTGTTCTTGTCAGGAAATGGCCCGCTGGTGAAAGTACTGCGCGAAGCCCTCGCCCGCGACGAGATGGCACGTCTCCGAGCCAGAAGCGACCGAACGCGGAAGGGAACCGTGCGTCAGAAGATCAAAGCATTCATTCAGAATGTGCATCACTTTCGCGATGAGGGACTGAATCAAGAGGGTGCGCCTATAGATCGAGTCGTGATTTTCGACGAGGCTCAGCGCGCGTGGAATCGCGAGATGACGGCGGACTTCATGCGCCGTAAGAAGGGCCGTCCAGGCTTCACGATGTCCGAACCCGAATTCCTTCTGTCGTCTCTGGGCGGCACAGTGGCTGGGCTGTTGTGATTTGCCTTGTCGGCGGCGGACAGGAAATCAACCGCGGCGAAGCTGGTATCTCTGCCTGGCTCGACGCCGTTTCAACTAGGTTCACTGACTGGTCGGCCTACATTTCGCCTAGTCTTACCGATACGGAATACGACGCGGGTCATGCGCTTCAGACTTTAGGAGCCACCGCCAATGTCGTGACCGATGAGAGCTTGCACTTGTCGGTTTCGATGCGCTCGTTTCGAGCTGAGCACGTATCACGATTCGTCAAAGCTGTACTCGACCGCGAAATCATCGAAGCACGCAATCTCCTAACGAAGTTCGGCTCGAACTATCCGATTGCCCTCACCCGAGACTTGAACCGTGCTAAGTCGTGGATTCGCAGTCATGCGAGAGGTTCCGAACGCTTCGGCGTCGTAGCATCATCTGGCGCCCAGCGGCTCAAGCCTCACCCCGTGGATGTGCGGGTTGAGGTGGATCCAGTGCATTGGTTTCTCAACGATCGCGACGACACGCGCTCAAGCTTCTATCTTGAAGATGCGGCCACGGAGTTCCAGGTTCAAGGTCTCGAGCTCGATTGGGTGTGCGTGACTTGGGACGCCGACTTTCGATACTCACAAGCTGATTGGAGTTGTCACTCCTTCGCTGGCAGCAAATGGCGGGCGATGAACAAACCCGACCGTCGAACCTATTTGCGCAACGCCTACCGCGTGCTGCTTACCCGTGCTCGGCAGGGGATGGTGATATTCATTCCCCAAGGGAACCCTGTTGACGCCACGCGAGCGCCACAGTTCTACGACACGACATTCGAGTACTTGAAGGGAGTGGGAATCACGGTCATCTAGAACATCCCGCATTGAGTCTTCGCGACGCTTCGTCCGAGACACCGTTGCAATCTCTCACTGTGACGGTTCATGTCGAATCCCAGCTCTTCCGGCGCTGACGGAGATTGCCCACAGCACAATCGCGCCGCTGCTCTGCGCCGGCGGCAAAGTCGGAGAGCTGGCCGCCGATGAGCGCGGTGTGCACCGCTCGGACGACAGTGGCAAGTTGGCGCCGCGCAGTCGGCTATGCGACGTCACCCCAGCGTCTACGCGGCCTGCGGTGGTGCGATGACTGTCGACCATCCGCGCGCGGCCTAGTCGATGATCTTCAGATCGCCTTCGGCTTCCATCCGCGCGAGGGCGTCCCCTCGGTGGACAGGGCAAAAGCGGCCATTGGTCGACACTTCAAAACCGGCCATCGCCGGTGAGCGGGATCGAGGCCGATTGAGTTCTATCGCACATTCTCTCCAGACTGCTAATCTGTGTGGACTTTGGTTCGCCGCCGCTTTTCCCGGGACATAGGCTGTGATCTAGTGAAAAACGCTGGCGAGACCTTGGCGGTCTACTCCAGCCTCGTGAAAGTTCTGCGGGTATCACGGGCGGGCTGCCCGGGAGCGCCCTTCGTAATCTCCACCAGCGTCTGGCCACCGTCTTCGATCGTTATTTCGCGTCTCCTCTCGATCAGCGGACCGTCCTTATTCACCATCTGCCGCTGGATGAGCGTACTTCCTCTCAGCTCATACGTG
>JAICFA010000364.1 GCA_025923935.1 Candidatus Krumholzibacteriia bacterium | reverse complement strand
GTATCATGAGGAAAGAGAAATGCGGCGCCACTGCGGTGCGCGTCGCACTCAGCACGATGGCGTTGGGATCGGTCGTTAGGTTGTCGAAGTGCTGCGAGGCGACGGCGAGTGAATCCGACGGCGGATCGACCGCGTGGATGTCCAAAGTCCCGGCGTCCGCGATGGTCCACGGCGCTTGCGCCGTGTTCACGGTATTGTTGCTGTGGGTGTGCAGCCGCCATTGGTAATTGTGCAGCGCGCCGTCCTTTTCAATGTCGTCCATGATCATGAAATAGGGCGGGACGGGGTCTCCGTGCACCACCAGAACCCGACGGTAAGCACGCACCACGGGGTTGGCGCCGTGGTATCCCCACGACCAGTTGTAACCCGGGAACGGAACGTTGGGTGCGTTGAACTCGCTGTACGTGCTGTAGGCCTGCGTCGCGTCGCCCACGACGTAGTCGGCGGAGCCGCCCAGTAGGTACTCGGCGATACGCCCGTCGGTGCCTATCGACGAGCCCGCGTTGTGCTGCCCGCGACCGTCGATGAAAACCATATTGTGCGCTTCGCTCTCCTTGCACGCGTTGCCGGCCCCGTGGTCGATCACGAACTTGGTCCCGTAGGCCTGCAGGGTAAACGTGTTCTGATCCTCCTGCGCGTGCCCACCCTGGAACTTTCCGGAATAGAAGGTGAACATCACGGCGTCGGGCGCGACACCTGCCGTCTGCCATTCCGAGCGAAAATGATAGAGGCCGCGTTGCAGCCAAACGCGGTGGTGCGGAAGCGCATCGTTAGGTTGTATCGGCGTGATGGGCCGGTGCCACAGGATGGTCGCCACCTTGTCGGACTCCATTCCCGCATCGGCGCCGTATTGCCCGACGCTGTGGTCGAAGAGCCATGCGGCCAGTCCACTGTTCCACTTCGCCATGGCCCAAGCCACATAGGTTGGGTTGCGGGCGAATGGCCGCGTGCTGTACGGCGAGTCGTTCAGATTGAGCGAGAAACCGCCCGCCTCCGGCAACAATTCGTACGCCAGCCATTCCTCGACCTTGCGCAGCACCGGGTGGTCGCTGTAGTCGGTACCGTCGAAACGCTCGCGCGCTTCGAAGTAATAAATGAGCTGCCGCAACGTCCACAGCGCGTACAGCGATCCTTCGTTGTAGGATCCGCCGGGGTCGAACTGATACGCGAGCAAGTTCGTGACGATGCGATCCGCCGTCGCGATCGCTTCCGTCAGGACGCTCTTTTCCGCCTCGTCCTGCAGGCAAATGCCCGCCAGGCCCAGTGCGGCGCCGAACATCGCGCTGTGATTTCCCAAGTAGGGCCGGTACTCGAAGGCCCTGTACCCCCAGCTCGAGATGATCGTGTTCAAGTAGCGAACGATCTCGTCGCGAATGCTCGCGCGTTCCGCTTCGGTCGCGTCGGCGAAGAAGAGGTCGTACCCCAACGCGAGCGCGCGCAGACGCATCCCGGTGTTCGCTTCGTTGAAGTCGGGTTCGTAGGTGTTCGCGAGGTAGGTCGTAAACTCTTTGCCCTTCGCCAGCACCACGGAATCGGGGGGTAACTCGATGTGGCCCGCTAGCCCGAAGGCGGGGACGACTTCCAGGCCGAAGAACAGCCCCGCCAGCTGCGCCGGAGGTTGCCCGAGGTAGTAGGCATAAACATAGCCGCGGAGAAAATCGTAGGCGTCGTCGTCGGGTCCGCCGTCGTCGAGCTTGTCGCGCAGCCCCTCAAGGTCGCTCGCCGCAAACAACAGACGCGGGTGATGCGCGAGATACAGCGAGTCGGAAAGAACCGGTTGCGCCGCGCCGATACGAGCCACGGCCAACGACGACAACAGGACCAGAGACGCGATTGCAGATCGCATGCGTGCGCTTCCGATGCGGTGCGTTCGTCCCGCAAATAAGTTGGCTAAATGCTAGTCGTCCGACGTGCGCAGTGTGGCGTGCCAGGTACCGTCGCGATCTTGCTCGAGGTCCACTTGCCAGGGCTGGCAGCACACCGGACAGTCTTCCACGTAAGATTGCCGCGTGCCTCCGCCTTCATCGATATCCAGCTCGACGGTCTCGCCGCAGTACGGACAGTACAGCGATTGTTCTTCCTCTTCTGGCTGGTACTCGTCCTCGTCCATGATGGCATCATAGCACGGCGGCTCGCTCCTTCCCCGCCGGTGTATACTCTCTCGATGGAAACGCAACTCGCGGGGAGAATCCCCATCTTCTTGTCTTTATTGCTGCTCGCCGCACCCGCGGCCTCCCAACCCATCGAAGTCACACTCGGCGACGCCATTGCGCGCGCACTCGAGCTGCAGCCGGCGATGGTGGAAGCGGAAGGGTCGCGGCGCATCGCGCGGGCCAACGACCGCGCGGCGTGGGGCGCATTTCTGCCGTCGATATCCACGTCGGCGTCGGCGTTTCGCAGCAATGTAGCGCGCATCGATCCGGAAACCGGGCGGCCGGTTTCGCCCGAGTTCACCTATACGCTCGGGTGGAACGCGAGCGTTCCGCTGTTCGAAGGGTTCGCGCGCATTGCGGGAAAGAAAGTCGCCTCGGCCAACGTCGACGCGGCGGAAGCG
>JAICFA010000363.1 GCA_025923935.1 Candidatus Krumholzibacteriia bacterium | reverse complement strand
TAGTCGCGCGCCGAAAATCGCGTCGAGGGATCGATCGCGGAGGCCTAAACGGACGCTAGAATGCTGCTGTGATGCGCTCGAGTGCTTTGCGAATGTTCGCTTGCGAGTTCGCGTAGGAGAGGCGAATGAAGCCTTCGCCGTTGGAGCCGAAGGATGTGCCGGCGAGCACGGCCACACCGGCGGTTTCCATCAGATGGTTCTCCATCTGCTTCGACGTCATCCCGGTGCCGGTGATGTTGGGAAACACGTAGAAGGCACCCGCGGGCTTGTGACAGCGGAACCCCTTCACTTTGTTCAACCCCTCGACGATCATGTCCCGGCGTGTGCGAAATTCCTTGATCATCGCCTCCACACTGTCCTGCGGGCCGCGCAGCGCTTCGATGCCCGCGATTTGCGTGAAGCTCGCGGTACACGAGTTGGAGTTGGTTTGGAGCTTGGAGACTTTGAGCGCCATTTCTTTTGGCATGACACCGAAGCCAAGTCTCCACCCTGTCATCGCGTACGTCTTGGAATGGCCGTCGAGCACGACGGTGCGCGCGCGCATTCCCGGGAACGAATACGGACTCACCGGTGCGCCTTCGTACTGGATGCGCGCGTAGATCTCGTCCGAGAGCACGTAGAAATCGTGCTTCACCGCGAGCTCGGAAAGGCGCTGCACGGTGTCGTGCGACAGCACCCCGCCCGTCGGGTTGTGCGGTGAGTTCAGAATGAGCAGCTTGGTGCGCTTGGTGATGAGCGACGCCAAATGGTCAATGTCGAATTGAAATCCGCTCGATTCGTTCAGCATGAGCGGCACGCGCTTGGCCCCGACATAATCGACCATGCTCTCATAGATGGGAAAGCCGGGATTCGGATAAATGACTTCGTCGTCCGCGTCGAGCAGTGCCAGCATGGTGAAGAAGATGATGGGCTTGGCACCCGGCGTGATGACGACTTGATCGGGGGTCACTTCAGTGCCGCGCGTCTTCTGGACATATTCGGCGAACGCGGCGCGCGCTTCGGGCATCCCGGCCGACGGGCCGTAGTGGGTGAATCCGTCGCGCATGGCGCGCTCGGCGGCGTCACGAATGTTTTTCGGCGTGTCGAAGTCGGGCTCGCCGATCTCGAGATGGACCATGTCGCGGCCTTGCGCTTCCAGCGCACGCGCCCGCGCCAAGACCTCAAAGGCGGTCTCGGTCCCCAAATGGTTCATGCGTTCGGCGAATCGAATCATGGAGAGCCCTGAAGCTAGCAAGGCGTATGCCTTGCTGTCAAAAGCGATTCGCCTTACCAGCGGAGCGAGGCGCCGGCTCGAATTTCTTCCGTGCCGGAAGCACTGCGGGCCCATTCCGCCGCGACCGAGGCGTGCGCACCCAGGCGTCCACGTACCACGCACGAAAGCCGGCTGCCCCCGCCCGACACGGCGGTGAACGATCCCGAACCGGGCAGACCGGCGGCGCCGAGAAACCCGACTTGATCGGCCGCCAGCCCCCACGCGCTCGCTTCCACGGCGACGTCCAGCGGTCCGTGGCGCAGCTTTCCGCGCCACGTGCCGGCGAGCCCGAGCGACGAACGCGCGCGCACCGCGTCGATACGAAACTGGTGCTCGACCGACGTCGACGACGACGGGTGCTCGGAGGTGCGGAGCGACACGCGCGCGCGCCATTCACCGCGGCGGTCGTAGTCGCCGCTGGAAAGCGGCGACGGTAGCTCGGTGTGGATTCGCTCCAAGAAGCGCACGCCGCCTTCGACGCGCGCGCCGTCGTCGATCCCCGCCTGCGCGCGCAGCTCGACGCGGCGCTGGCGCTCTTCCTCCGCGCCCTCCCGCTGCACGACGGTCGAGGCGATGGCGCGCGTCGCGAGCGTACCGACGCGCTGCCACCGCTCCACCAGAACGGCGCGGCGGTCGCCGCGGGGCACCTTATGGGTGCTCGCCGAACCGACGGCACCCCCGGAGAACGACGCATACCACGCGTCGCCGGCCGCGGCTCGGACCGCGTACGCGAGCGCGGAGCCCGCTACCCCCACTTCGGCGCAAACCACCGCGGAACGGAATGCATGCGCCACCGTGACCGCGGCCGCGTCGCGCGACGGTTGCCGGTGGGTGCGCCCGGCGGCGGCACCAACGCGCGTGCGCGCGAAACGCCACTCCACACCCGACCACGCCGTCCAGGTGGTGTCGTCGTCGTGCGGCCGCCATGCGGCCAACGACACGCTCGCTTTGGAAACCGACAGTGTCGCACCCGCGCCCAGCACCGAACCCCAGCGCGACGACGACGGTGTGGCGCGCACCACTCCGGCGGTGGTGACGGAACGAGCCGATGGAGTGCCAAGCTCGCGCGCGTCGGCGAGAATCGCACCTTCCGCCACCGACGGCCGCACGAATCCCACGGCGAGATGCTCCAGTACCCCGGCGTCGAAGAGCTCCACCGCGCCCGCGCGACCGCCCCGGTTCTCGCGATAACGCGCACCGGAGTGCTCGGTGCGTGCGCTCGCTCCCAGCGACAGGAGCGCACGCTCTCCCTCCTCCGGCGCGGGGTCGGCGAGCACGTCGAGCGAGGCACCCGCTCGCCGCGCCCGCGGCGCCTCTTCCAGATCGGCGTCGTCGGCGAT
>JAICFA010000362.1 GCA_025923935.1 Candidatus Krumholzibacteriia bacterium | reverse complement strand
GCGCCGAGGCCGCTCGGCGGCGCTGACTAGATGGCTTGAGCTTCCACGGGCAGCGAAAACGTGAACGTCGCGCCGGGGCCCGCATTGTTGTGTGCCCTGAGGTCACCACCATGTGCCGCAACGATCGAGCGGCATATCGCGAGCCCCAAGCCCATGCCTTGCAGTTTGGTTGTGACGAAAGGCTCGAATAGGCGCTGCGACGCCTGCGGTGTAATGCCGCAGCCGTTATCGACCACCGACACGACGACGAGCCGAGCTTCGTTCAATGACATCGATACGGTCAGCTTGCGGTCCTGCGGCGAATTTTGGCTCATCGCGTCCATTGCGTTCGAAACGAGATTCAACAAGACTTGCTGCAACTGCACGCGATCTGCCAATACTGCCGGCAAGCCCGGAGCGAGTTCCACGATGACCGCGATGTGGCGCTCGACGAGCTGCCCCCGCGCAAGATCGAGCACTTCGGTCGTCAGGTGCGCAACGTCGACGGGCTCGAGCACCAGCGTATTCCGCTTCAACAAGACATGTAGCCGAGTGATGACGCCGCTGACGCGCGCGTTGTCGGCGACTATGTCGCCGAGCGTACTCTGCATTTCTTCAATATCGATCGGGGCGCGCCTCAGCAGCAACTGCGCTGCTTGCGCATTGCACAGAATCGCGGTCAGCGGCTGGGTCAAGTCTTGCGCGAGCGCGCTAGAGAGCTGCCCGAGGATTGCCACGCGCGTTGAATGCGTGATCTGCTCGCGGCGGTCAACCGTCTCTGCTTCGGCTACCTTGAGCTGCGTGACATCGCGGCCGATCGCCTGAATTTCGACGACGCGGCCGTGCGAATCGGTAATGACATGATCTATCCATTGCTGCCAGCCAATCTTGTCTTCCGATTGTAGAACTTCGTGCGTAAAGGGTTCGGTACGCGGATGCGCGATCAGAGATTGGATGTGGTCTAGGCTCTTCGCGCGGTCACGTTCCGGCATGAGCTCGATGAACCTCGTGCCGATGAGCTGTTCGCGCGTGCGTCCGAAATAGCGGCAATAGGCTTCGTTGACGAACGTGAGCGTGGTGTCCGGCAAATACCGGCAAATGAGGTCCGTTTGCGCCTCGACTACGTTTCGGTAGCGCTCCTCGCTGACTTGTAGGGCCGAGTTCACTTGCGTTGGTGGGGTCCGCAGCAACAACGCGACGATCGCTAGCGCTAGTAGAACGGTGAGCGCAATTAGCGCTATGAGCACGACTCTGTCTCCGATCGGGACGCCCCAGGGTCTCGGATGCAAACGCTCGGACGGGCTTTTTCGAGCAGGGGATGCTAGGGCGGGACGGTGACGCCGTCCAATGCCTAGTTCTCATCGTGGCGATAGCTTGGCCGCATCCATTTCGACGCGGTTCATGGAGGCGGATATCGGCGGGCAGAGGGCCGCCTGCGCGTCCGGCTCGGATGAGTCGGCGCGCAGCGGCGATTGTGAAGAGAAGGTGCCCTGGATCCCGTGCGCTAGAAGCGCCACTGGAAGTCGACGCGGAGGGCGTCGACGCTGGTGTCTCCCGTGTATTCCCCATCGATTTCGAGCACGCTATAGCTCGCGCGTGCCACGAATGCGTCGGAAAGCTCCCAACGTAAACCGAGGCCGTAGCCGAGCGAAGTTCTGGTGTCGCTGTACGTCTCGTAGTAGTCCGCGCAGACGTAGCCCCACCACGGGTCCCACCAGCAGCTGGTCGACGACTCCTCGACGAGGTTCGAATCCACTTTGCTCCATCCCGCTCCGATTTCGGCATAGGGCGCCAAGGCGCCTTCAGTGAAATAGAACGTGCCCTTGAACTGGAGCGTGGCGATGTCCATTTCCGCGTCGACGGTGTCTGCTATGAGACTTCCGTCGACTACTCGAACGGCCTGGTAGTCCGGGCTGCTGAAAATCAGATCGCCACCAACTGCCAAGCGGTCGGTAACGTTATAGTTCAACGCAAATCCGTACCCAACCTCGCTCTCCACGTCGAGCCCAGAGCCCGAGCTTCCCTGAACCGACTCGGACGAGAAGTCGGAGATCGAGAAGCCCGCCTCCCACGTTCCGGCGCGATCCCCTTGCGCGAACGCAGTCGTGGCGAATGCGGAAAACGACAGCAGTACCAATCCCGTGCGAACAATCATATCGAAACCCCTCGTGACAAATAGTGCTAACAATCGTCAGAGAAAGAATAGTTACTAGTGCGGCGAACAGAACTTGGCCCTTGGTCGTACGAGGGCGAATGCAG
Source organism: Candidatus Krumholzibacteriia bacterium (assembly GCA_025923935.1). Taxonomy (GTDB): domain Bacteria; phylum Krumholzibacteriota; class Krumholzibacteriia; order WVZY01; family JAKEHA01; genus JAKEHA01. The sequence goes on along the minus strand of JAICFA010000362.1, from coordinate 375 downwards.
CAAGATCGGGCAGCACCGCGGTCTATTGCTGGATACTTTCGCGCAGGTCCATGAGGATCTGGTCGGCGCTGTCGATTCGGATCAGACCGAGGCGCGGGAACTCGAGGTCCACGATCACGTACAGCGTGAGAGCTAGAACTACTACGAACACGCTCGTGTGGAAGGAGTCTCTTTTCTTGCTCGAGGACGTGTCGTAGCCAAGGAGTGTTGCGCCGACGAGGCCTAAAGCGAACAGCAAGAGGAACACCGCCAACGGTGGATGATTCTGCGTCGCCACCACTCGAGTCGTCGTGATGTCGAGCATCTCATTCAACGCGGGAATCAAGAGCACCGTCGCATGTGGAGCGGCGTCCGGTTGTTAGGCCGCAGCCAATG
>JAICFA010000361.1 GCA_025923935.1 Candidatus Krumholzibacteriia bacterium | reverse complement strand
CTCCGGCTTCGCTTCCACCGGGGGTGCGGGCGCTTCCACCGCCCCGGGCTTGGCCGCCTTCGCCAGCTTGACCTTGGGCTTGTCCTTCGCCGGCTCGGGAGCCGGCTCGGGCTCCGCGGTCTTCGCCTTGCGCAGCTTGACCTTGGCCTTCAGCGTGTCGGCGGTGGCGGTTTTCGCCTTGGTGCCGGCCTTGGCCTTGGTCTTCTTGCCCGACGTCTGCGACCAGCTGAAGTGACGATCGAGTGCCGTCAACATGTCGTAGTCGACCGCGCTGTTGAGCGTCACAGTATGGCCCGCGTTCTTCAAGAGAACGATCAGCTCGTCGTTGGTGACGTTGTACTTCTTTGCCAGCTCTGCAATCCGCATTTAGTCGTTCGCATCCTTTTTGTCTTCGGATTCATCCACGTTCGCCGCGGGGGATTCCTCGGACGATTCAGCCGCAGGCTCCGCAGCGGATTCGGTCGCTGCCTCCGCCGGTGCTTCCGTGCTCTCGGCCGCGGTGGTTTCTTCTTCCACTTCGGACGGATCGCGGAACAATTGTGCGGCGGTGAGCTTCTTTTCCTTCTTGGGCTCTTCGGTCTCCGCTTCCAACAAGCTTTCGTCGAAGAGCGGCTTCTCCTGCCGCTTCTTCTCTTCGCGGTCCTCGTTTTCCTTCTTGATGAGCTCTTCCAGTGCCTTCTCGAGCTCCTTGACCGTGCCTTGCGCGGTCTCCATCAGCTTCTCGACCGTGCGCTCGCCGAAGCCCGGAATCTCGATGAGCTTCTCGAGCGGCGTCTTGATCAGCTTCTGCACGGAGTTGATGCCGGCTTCGCGCAACTTCTCCGCCATCTTGTCGGAAACACCGACCATCTCTTCGATCGGCATGAGCAAGTGTTCCTGCAGGCGCGTGCGCTGCTCGAGCTCGCGCGACGAAACCAACTCGATCTGCCAGCCGGTCAAGCGCGATGCCAAGCGCACGTTTTGGCCTTCCTTGCCGATCGCGAGCGACAGTTGGTCTTCCTCCACGATCACCGTAACCGTCTTGGTTTCGATGTCGGGGCGGACCTGGGTGATCTTCGCCGGCGAGAGAGCACGCGAGACGAACGTTTGCACGTCGTCGTTCCAGGGCACGATGTCGATGCGCTCGCCCGAAAGCTCGTTGACGACGGCCTGCACGCGCGAGCCCTTCATGCCCACGCACGCACCCACCGCGTCCACGCGGTCGTCGCGCGAATACACCGCGATCTTGGAACGGCCGCCCGCTTCGCGCGCGATGCTCTTGATCTCGATCAGCCCCTCATAGATCTCCGGCACTTCTTGAATGAACAGCGCCTTCAAGAATTCGGGGCTGGTGCGCGAGAGCGTGATCATCGGCCCCTTGGCTTCCTTGTCGACCTTCATCACCACGGCGCGAATCGACGAGCCCTGTTGGTAGCGCTCGCGCCGAATCTGGTCTTTCTTGGGCATGAACGCCTCGGCACTGCCGAGATTCACCAAAATACCGGTACGATCGATCTGCTGCACCGAGCCCGAGACGATTTCGTTGACGCGGTCCTTGTACTCTTCGAACACGCGGTCGCGCTCGAACTCGCGAATCTTCTGCATCAAAATCTGTTTGGTGACCTGGATGGCGTTGCGCCCGAACTCTTCGAACGGCAAGTTGATCTCGATCGCGTCGCCGGCCTCGGCGCCCTCGGCGTAGTCCTGCGCGTCGGCCACCGAAATCTGCGTGCTGTCGTCCTCGACGGTGTCGACCACGTTCTTCACCAGGAACAACTCGATCGATCCATGGCCGTCGTCCTCGATGCGCACTTCGGCGTTGGGACCGTATTTGCGGCGCACGGCTGACGCGAACCCCTGCGTCAGGGTGTCCATGAGGATGGCGCGATCCAACCGCCGCTCGCGGATGAGCTGGTTGAACGCTTCTGCGAAATGGATGCTCATTTACTCCTCGTCTCTGCGCTCCGCCCACTTCGACGGACGCTTCTCTTTCTCTCGCTTCTTGTCGATCTTGTATTCCTGATTGATGAGATTGGCGCGGATTACCTCGCCCAACCCGACAATGACTTCTCCCTCATCGGTATCCAGCGCCAGCACACCGTTCGCGCACGACCGAATCCGGCCCAGGTAAGTGCGCTTCGCTTCCCCCGCGTGCTGTACCACCACTTTCGCCTGCTCCCCCGCGAAGCGCTGAAAATGCGCTTCCGTGACCAGCGGGCGATTGCTCCCCGGCGACGACACTTCCAGCAAATAGCTCCCGGGGAACGGGTCCGCGTGCTCCAACACGAGGGCGATGGCGCGACTCACGCGCGCGCATTCGCCGACCGTAACGCCGCCTTCTTTGTCGATGAACAGGCGCACGACGGGGTGTCGCGGGCTCCCCACCACCTCGAGCTTGACGCACTCGAAGCCCATCGTCTCGAGCTCCGGCACGAGCAGATTCTCGAGTTCCTTGTCTGTCACGATCGCTCGACGGCGGATGGGGGACGTTGCCGGACGGACGGAAATAAAAAAGTGGGCAACCCGCCCACTGCTCAGCACACCCGCAACACACGAGATTTCTAGCACATTCGCGCGACTAGCGCAAGCCCGGAGCCTGGGCGGGTCCTGTCATCGATCAGCCCACTGCGCTCGGTCCACCGCGACTACGCGCTAG
>JAICFA010000360.1 GCA_025923935.1 Candidatus Krumholzibacteriia bacterium | reverse complement strand
GTTGATACGCACGCCGAACCATGCCACCGCGTACGAGCCGAGAATGCCGATGACCGACCAGAAGAGAATGAGTCCCACTTGGCCCCACGCGAGGTCGCGCAGGATGCCGAAGTAGTAAATGATGCACACGCCGATGAACGCGAGCAGGACCAGGAGCAAGCGGCCCTGCTGGAGCAGATACGTTTTGCAGGTCTCGTAAATGATGTTGGAGACCTCGAGCATCGAGGCGTGGGCGGGCAGTGCTTTGACACGCTGGAACTGGATGAAGCCGAAGATCATCCCCAACGCGCACACGGCAAAGCCGGCGTAGAGCAGCGTGAGCCCGGAAACGTCCGCGCCGAAAATCGAGTAGGCGGTGTCGATGGCTGGGATTTCAAGGTCGAGCTCGCTCGCGAGCGCGGCGGCGGGCGCGAGCAGGCCGGCGACGGCAGCGACGAAGAGCCAGGCGGCCTTCGTCCCCGACCGCCGCAGGGTTCGGCCCACGACAGACAGCTTCATATGTGAGACTCCTTTTTAAGTCAGTTGCGACGGAGCGCAGGAACCGGCGACAGAGTCGACCCGGATTTTACCCGTCCCTCGTCTCTTGCGGAGCAATCGAGGCTGGGCCTCAAGTCCTTGATCAGGAATCGGCGCGCAGTCGGGAGCAGGCTCGGGGTCGGGCGGAGACTTTAGACGCTCCGCCGGCAAATGGCAAGACTAAACCGGGATCGGGGTGCCGGCGAGTGGGCCGGCACCCCGCGTGGTCGCGCAATGCGTCTGAAAGCGACCTCGTCCAAAGCGATTAGCTCATTGCCCTCGTGCGCGCTCTAGTGACGACGCATCGAGTTCTTGTAGCGAAATGAGCTCCTGGATCGCCTTGGGGCTCCCGATAGTGATAACGACACGGCGGTTCTGCGCCATGCCCTCCGGCGAGTCGTTGTCGGCAGCGGGGTTGTTCTCCCCGTACCCGACCGCGGCTAGCCGCTGCGGATCGGCGCCGTGCTTGTCGATCAAGTAGTGGATGACGGAGTGGGCCCGCGCCGACGACAGCTCCCAGTTGGACGCGTACACATGGCGGTAACTGGGCGAAATGGGCCGCGAGTCGGCGTGCCCTTCGACCAAGATGGCGCGCCCCGGGTAGTTTCCGACGACGTCCCAGACCTGATCGATGACATCCCGGCCTTCAGTGCTGAGCTCGGCGCTCGCACTGGGGAATGTCGCCGCGCCGTCGAGCGTGATGTAGGTCAGGTTGTCTTTTTCTTCGATCCACACCCGCTTCTCGTCCTCGAGCCCGGAAAGCTGTGTCTTGAGCTCCTCGTTCATCCGTCTCTGTTCTTCGACCTCGGACTGCAGTTGCGTGATGTCACCCTGCAATTCCCCGATTTGGGCATCTTTTTCTGCGATCAACTTCTTGTTGGTGCAGCCGGCGGCGGCAAACACGGCGACGGCGAGCACCACAGTCAACGTTCGATTCATTTTGGGGACCCCCTTCCCTGAGTTGGTCCGGGAAGGGTAACGACCGCGGCGAGCATGAACTGTGAGAGGCTTTACAGCGAGCGGCGAGGAGCGAAAATCGGTGGCTAGGAAGCAGCCGCAGCTTCATCGGAATTGGAATTTGCCCCCGACGCCCCGAGGGGGAGCGAAACCGTGAAGGCCGCACCGCCCCGGCGACGGTTGTGCACGCCGATGGTGCCCCCGTGCGCTTCCGCGACCGTTTTCGCGATCGCGAGGCCGAGGCCGGTCCCGCCTTTGACTTTTCCCTGCTCGTCCGGGACCTGGATGAAGCGTTCGAAAATGCGAGCGATGTACTCGGGCGGAATTCCCGGTCCGTGGTCGCGTACCACGATGCGCGCGTGTCCGTCTTCCAACGCGGCGTCGATGTTGACCGCTTCGCGCGGCGGCGAAAAGCGAATCGCGTTGCGCACCAGATTGTCGAGCATGGTGCAGAGGAGGTCGAGGTCGCCCGAGAGATAGGTGTTCTCGTTGGGTGCCAGCAAGCGCACCTTGAGCTTCACTCGCGCCGAGTCGGCTTGCGCCTTGCACCGCAGCGCGCACTGCGCGAGCAGCGTGTTGATGGGGAACGACGAACGCCGTAACAGGGCTTCGCCCTGGCTCGCGCGCGACAGCGCCAGAATGCCTTCGATGACACCGCGCAGGCGCCGCAGCTCTTCGATCATGCTCAGGCGATAGTCGCGATAGTCGTCGACGCTCGCCTTGTTGGTGTCGAGCACTTGCGATTGCGTGAGCATGACACTGATGGGAGTTTTCAAGTCGTGCGCGACGTTGGCCAAGAAGCGCTGGCGCACGCGATAGCCCTCTTCCAAGCGCTCCAGCGCCTCGTTGAGCGCGTTCTGCAAACGCTCCACTTCGCGGCCGCCGGTGCCCGTGTTGAAGCGGGTCTCGCCCTCGAGGCCCACTTGCTGCGCGGTTTCGGCCAGCCGCTCCAGCGGTGTCGTCGCGCGGCCGATGAGAAACCACGCCGCCACCGCGGACGACAACAGTCCCACCAGCCCCGCCACCACGAGCACGTCGGAGAAGATTTGATTCTGCCGCAGGCGGAACTCGGGTGCGCGCGCGAGGTCGATGTAGTGCACACCGCTCTCGTGCGACACCACGCGGAAGGTGACCACGCGCGTCTCCATGGAGCGGCCGATGAGGCGCTG
>JAICFA010000359.1 GCA_025923935.1 Candidatus Krumholzibacteriia bacterium | reverse complement strand
GACCAGCTGGCGTTCTATCCGGGCTTACGGCACGTGGTGCGCACGCTGAAGGAGCACCACGGGACACTCGCGGTCGAACCGGGTGGCGGCAAGGAGGCGCGCTTCGCCTTCACGCTGCCGAGCACGACACTGTCCGAACCGTTGATGGTGTGGGAGCGCGCCGGACACACCTTCGCGGCGCGTGCGTCGCAAGTGGTCGACGTGGTGGCCACCACCGGCAACCTGCGCAAGGCCGGGTCGTACGGCGAGCACATCATGATTCACGGCCGGCGCGTACCGCTCCTGAAGCTGGACGTGCTATTTCCCGACGCCCCGCCGGGCAACTCGCACATTGTCGTGTTGGGTGCGCTGGAAAAACACGTGGCGTTCTACACGCCCGGTGAAGGGGTTTCCAAATTGGGCGTGGTGCTGGGAGATTCGATTCCGGTTTGGCGCGGCATTCCCCACGACGTGGTGCGCGTCGACGGCCGCCGCGTGCCCCTCATGGACGCGGACGACATTCTCCGCGGCTACCTGTCCATCACCGGTACGCTCAACGCCGACGCGATCTCGGCGGGAATATCAGAAGAACGCGAGCTCACCGAGCGCGACTTGGTCCACGACGTGGCCGAAGTCGCCGACGCACCCGTCGGCGACCCCGAAGTCTTGGTCATCGAGCAGAGCGAGTCGACGCGCAACGCGCTCAACGACATTCTCACGCGCCAGCGGGTGCGGGCAAATTTTGCCGGCGACGTCGACGAAGCGCTGACCTTGATTCGCAACGGCGAGCCGCGCGTCATCATCTCCGAGTTTCGTATCCCGACCATGGCGGCGAAAAAGATCGTCGATCTCCTGCGCGAGCAGGGCCGCTCCATCCCCGTGTTGGTGACGACCTCGCAATCGGGGAAAACCGCCGACCTCTTGGTCGAGAAGTTGGGAGCATCTGGATACTAGAGCAAGCCGCTGTCGGCCAGCCAAGTGGCGTCGCAATTGTCGGCGTTTCTCGGCGTGACGCCCTAAGCGGTGCCAACCGAACGCGTCGTCCGTCGGATTTGCGTTTGACGGCGCCGCACGGTGCAAAGTGCCTTTCTGCACGGCTCCCCGGAGCCTCAGAACCGGGCTAAGTGCTTGAAAAGCAAAGCAGATGTCATTGGTACGCTTCGTGCTTTGAACGGGTCTACTTGGGTGGGAACTCAGGCAGCACCGTCAACAAAACAAGGATGGGCGCAAGATGAGCAAGTGGAGAGACACCGACTACTCGAGCATCGTGATTGGCGGCGCCGAGGACCAGGACGTCGTGATGACGTCGGTCGAGGCAGCCGAATATCTCAAGATGCACGTGAAGACTGTCTGCCGGCTCGCGAAGGAGCGAAAGATCCCCGCGAAGAAGGTAGGCAGCGAGTGGAGGTTCTTGAAGAGCGTGCTCGATAAGTGGCTGGCGCAAGAGGTCGTTTAACGTCCCCGACCTTTCCCTTCTCCCCGCGGCGTGATCGCCGGGAGCACCCATGCCGCCGAAGACCACGATCGAGAAACTTTCGTCGTCCTCTCCGGACGTCACGATCTTCAAGATCACCGGCACTCTAGGCTTCCACGAAAAGAACGTACTCGACCGCCTCTTTAGCGAATGCGCGCGACGCGGGCTTGCCCGCGTTTTGCTGGAGGTCTCCGAGCTCGAGTCACTCGGCGGCGGCTGCGCGCGCATCATTCGCGACGAGGCGGCGCGCGGCCGTATCGCCATCGGGCTGGTGGGCGCAAAGCGCACCGTGCTCAAGTTCCTGAAGGACGACAACGCTTCGCGTCTCGTCCTGGCGGCGACCATGGATGAGGGGATCGCGAAGGTCGCGGCGAAAGTACTCGCCTTCGCCGCGCCCGCAAGCGCGGACGTGGAATCCGACGACGCGCTGCTCAGCAAGGAATCGCTGGACGAGATCCTGCGCCTGGGCGACGTCTCCGCCGACGAAGAAGACGCCGACCGGGACGACGAGGCGCCGGCCGCAACTCCGGCGGCCAGCGGCGCGCAGACGAGTGCCCCCGCAAGCAGCGACAAGCGAACGCCGCCGACCGACGACTCGAAGCAGCTGCAAAAGCGCATCGTTCAGTACAACACGCTCTTCTCCATCAATTCCGACTTCTACCGCTTTCAGGATCGTAAGAACCTGCTCGACGCGTTCCTCCTGACCACCATTGCGCAGGTGGGTGTGGAAAGCGCGGTATTTCTGGAGAGCACCAAGGGCTACTTCGTCCCGGTTGCGATGAAAGGCATCGAGCCGGGCGAGCTGCGCGGCTTTGCGCTCTCCGCCGGCCAGCTGAGCTTGCCCAAGCTCCTCGCCCAGAACACCATCACCACCGTGGAAAAGTCGCCCTTCGGCGACGACGTCAAAGCACCGCTCATGGCGCTGGGGTGCACCTACGTGGCACCGTTCATCGTTCATAATGAAGTGCGCGGTGTGGTCCTCTTGGGGCGTCCGCTCAAGAAAGAGCTCGACGCGGCCACCATGGAATTCATGAAGATCCTCATCAATCAAGCGGCCATCGCTTACGAAAGCATGGCGCGCTTCGAGGAGGAGAACGAGCGCACGCTCGGCATCGTGCAAACCCTCATCTCGCTCATCGAGGAGAACACGCTGGCGCGCGGCAACACCAACCTCATCTCGCACTACGTCTACGCCATGGCCAGCCG
>JAICFA010000358.1 GCA_025923935.1 Candidatus Krumholzibacteriia bacterium | reverse complement strand
ATTCGTGACCGTCGAGTCCGACGCGGCGTTGACGGTAGAGGATCGGTGCGCGCGGGCCATCTTCGAGCACGATGGCCAGCATCGTGAGCAACATGAAGGGCCAGGTGAGCAGCACGAGGCCGAGCGAGGCCACGACGTCGAACGCGCGCTTGGTGGTCTGGCGCATCGCGTCGCGACGGAATCCTTCGGAGAAAATGATCCAGCTCGGGTTGAGCACGTCGAGATGGACGCGGCCGGTCTCGCGCTCGAGGAAGTTCACGATGTCGATCACCTCGATGCCGTTCAGGCGGCAGTCGAGCAGTTCGCGCACCGGAAATTCGCGGCGCCGGTCGTCCATGGCGACGACGATCTCGACGACCTCCAGATCCTTCGCGACGCGCCGCAGCTCGTGCGCCTTGTTCGGCAGGACCTTGCGGTGATCCACCGTCACGGTCTCACCATTCGCGGGCATGTAGCCGACGATCAGGAATCCGCGCTGGTCCGCGCGCCGCCGCAGTTGCAGCAGGCTCTGCGCGCGCATGCCGGTGCCATAAACGAGCACGCGGCGCTTGAATGCGTCTTCGTCGATGAATGCCTGTTCGATGATTCGGGCGAACAGCACGAGCGCGAATGAAACCGCAGCCCAGGCGACCGCCTGGCCGGGCTCCGGCCGCAGCGCCGGAAGGAAGAACGAGACAATAGCGAGGATCACCAGCGCCAGCGTGTGCGCGACCAGTGCGCGCAGGATGATGCCGAGCGTACGCGCGCGCTGCCGCCCGCTGTACAGCCCCATTGCCGTGAGCGCGACTCCGCAGCTCGCGACAAAAGCGAGGATCTTCGGCGACGTCGGCGACCATTGCGTCGTCAGCGAGGCGAGCGTCTCGTCATAGAACAAAGTCTCGACGAGCAGCGTCGCGACGAAGATCAGCAACGTCTCGATCACCGCGAGAATCGCGATCGGCAGGTTGTGGTAGTGGTTGAAGATGCGAACCCTCATCGCGACAGCTCTCGCGTCCCGCGAACCCGAGCCCGCGCAACCCGCATATATATATGTGAGGTTGGCGCCGGTAGTTCGATTGATATGTTAACGACCAATCGCTACTCGCCGCAGCGACTCGACAAGTTCGTCTCGTGCAACCATCACAATCTTCAAAAATGTCTCCGAATACAGACGGTTAGACGTATTGCTGCGCGACATTACGTTTCCTATGCTTGGACCAAGCTGGTTCCCGAAAAGGGCAAACCCACCGCGAGGTGGGGACGCAAAGCTACCGATCTCGGCCGGATCGCCGAGACAGCGGAGTTGCCAAATCATGCCTAGTTTTGTTGCGCATTTAGTTCGATCACGTGCCCGCGTTGTGCCGATTCTGAGCACGATCACACTTTTGGCCTTGGCCGGGTGTGGAAGCGGTGGCGGCGGCAGCGCCGGTGCGGGTGGCGGCGGTCCTGTGACCCCGGCCCCGATTACCGACAGTCCCGCATCGCCCACGATTTCGGGCACACCCGCCACGTCGGTCATGGCAGGGCAAACCTACACTTTCACGCCGCAGGCCAGCGACCCGAATGGGGACCGCCTGACCTTCCAGGTCGACAATCTCCCGACCTGGGCGACATTCGATGCGGCCACGGGCCGGCTTTCCGGCACACCCACCGCGGCGAACGTGGGCACCTATGCGGGCGTGACAATAAGCGTGTCGGATGGCCGATCACGCGCGTCGCTGCCGGCGTTCACGATCGGCGTGGCCGCGGTTTCGATCGGGAGCGCGACTCTGTCCTGGACGGCGCCCACGGCACGGACGGATTCCACGCCGCTGACAGACCTGTCGGGTTACCGCATTTACTACGGCAATTCCCCCGGAATCTATTCGAACGTGGTCAATGTCCCGACCGCCGGCGTCACGACTTACGTGATCGAAAACCTGACCGGTGGGACCTGGCACTTCGCCGTTGCGGCGGTGGATTCGACCGGCGTCGAGAGCCGGCTGTCGAGCCCGGCGACGAAAACGATCAGCTGATTCGGAAGGGCTGATTCGGAAGGGCTGATTCGGAAGGGCTGACCAGGAATTGGCGTCCCCAAGGGGATTCGAACCCCTGTTACCGCCGTGAAAGGGCAGTGTCCTGGGCCTCTAGACGATGGGGACGCCGGATACCTGTCGATTACGTGGTGGAGCTAGACGGGATCGAACCGTCGACCTCTTGCATGCCATGCAAGCGCTCTCCCAGCTGAGCTATAGCCCCACGCGAGGCGCGGGAAACTACTCACCCACAAGAAGTATGTCAAGGCAAGCGCGCTTCGGGCGCGCGCGGCCACGCGCTGCGTCCCCACGCCATTGACCTTATTCACGCGCGAACGACGGGTAATCCACTCCGCCAAATCCTCAGAGAAAACCCTCCACTGTCTGTCGTGGGGGACAGATTGCTGACCGCTCCTTCAGTCGATTAACTGCGCATCAACAAGCAAAGGCAAACCCATCGCGAGATGGGGACGCAAAGTCATGGATCTGCCACGCTGATGCGTACAGCTTGACAGACCGCCAGACCGCCGAACTTTTTTTCGGCGGTCGCTTGTTTGAAAGGAGGTGTCTTCAAACCCCATACTTACACAGCTAACTCAGAGAAGAGAATCACGTAAGCACGCCCAAACTATAAGAGGAGATATAGTTCATGAAAGCAAAGTGGTT
>JAICFA010000357.1 GCA_025923935.1 Candidatus Krumholzibacteriia bacterium | reverse complement strand
GGAGAGCGGCTTCTACCAGGACCCTTACAGCGACTTCGGCCGCTTGAGCTACGAGATGTGGCGCGCGCTGCGACTGGTCGTCGATACCGGAATGCACTATTTCGGCTGGTCGCGCCAACGCGCCATCGACTACATGGCGGAGAACAGCGCGCTCACGATGCGCAACATCGAAGCGGAAGTGGACCGCTACATTTCCTGGCCGGGCCAGGCAGTGGCGTACAAGACGGGAGAGTTGAAGATCCGCGAGCTGCGCGAGTTTGCTACGAAAGAGCTCGGCGCGAAGTTCGACGTGCGCGAGTTCCACGACGTGGTGTTGTGGAGCGGCGCCGTGCCGCTGGACGTCCTTGACGCGAATGTGCACGCATGGGTGCAGAAACAGAAGGTGCCAGCGCAGGCCGGGCGATAACCAGCACGGCGGTGGACAGAAACGGCAGCCAGGTGCGGTCGCCGCGGAATACAAGCCTACGCAAGAATCTCCGCAGCGCCGGACTTTTCACCACATCCATGGGCGCGGTGACGTAGACGCTCGACTGAACCTCGAAGCCGGCTTGCTTGAGCTTGCGTACGATCTCGCCGCGCGAATAGATGCGCGCGCGGGCCCAACGATCGTGCAGTGCCTTGGGGAGCCAGCTGAAAAAGGGCACGCGGTTCCACGGCAGCAGCGGGAGTGCGGCACCGTGTGTTTCGAACACCCACCATTTGTTGGGCACGGAAATGGCGAGTACGCCGTCGCGCTTGAGCACGCGGTGAATTCCCGAAAGCGCGCCGATCTCGTCGTCGACGTGCTCCAGCACTTCGAACGAGACCACGAAGTCGATGCTCTCGCTGGCAACGGGAAGGGTGGTGCCGTCGTACGCCATGCAGTGAATGCGATCGCCCAGGCCGGCGTCGGCGGCGCGGCGCGCGCACATGGCCAGATCCTGTTTGTCGATGTCGACGGCGATGGTGCGGTCGAAGTGGGGAGCAAACAAGAGAGTCTGGGCGCCGCTGCCGCACCCGAAGTCCAGCAGCACACCTCGCCCCGGGCCCGCCAGCGCGTTTACAATCCGATGGCGTCTCGCAATGATGAGGTCTGTGGGCTCGGCCGCCTTGCCTCGGGCAAGGTGGGTGGGGGTTTGCCTCATACACATAAGTGTATGCCATACAGAGGTCGGGATGTGACGAAAAATACAGGCGTATGGTAGAGCGTTCCAACCAGCTCCACGACGTCATCGTGGTCGGTGCCGGCCCCGCCGGGAGCACGGCCGCCACTGCCCTTGCACGCCACGGGCGGCGCGTGCTCGTGCTCGACCGCGCCGACTTTCCGCGCGACAAACCTTGCGGCGACGGTATCCCACCGGGAACGGTGGGAATTCTTCACGACCTCGGGTTGGAAGCGGCACTGCGCGCGGCGCATTTTCAACCCATCGATGCGCTGCGGTTGGTGTCGGCGCGCGGGCGCGACTGGCGCCTGCGCTTCACGCCGCGCCGCGAGGACTCGGGCTTCTACATCGCGCGTCGCGTGGAGTTCGACGACCTCTTGTTCCGACACGCGGTGGCGTGCGGCGCGTCGTTCCTGCGCGCCAACGTGCGCGCGCCGCTCGTCGAGAACCGATGCGTCGTGGGGGTGCGTGCGGACGTGGATGGGATAGAGCGCGAGTTGCGTGCGCCCGTCGTGATTGGCGCGGACGGAGCCACATCGGCGATCGCACGCGCCTTGTTACCCGACAAGCCGCCCGAACGTCATCGTGCGGTTGCCATTCGCGCCTACCTCGACGGCTTGCAGGTCATACCGCGCGCGGTCGAATTCCATTTCGGCGCTCGTTATGCTCCCGGCTACGCGTGGGTATTTCCGCTGAGTGCGACGTCGGCCAACGTCGGCGTCATCGTACGCACCGACCGCTTCAAGCGGCGCGGTATCGCCATCGAGGCGCTGCTGCACGAATTCGTGGAGAGCCGCGAGCTGCGCGCACGCGGCGCCACCGTCAATGCCTTGCAGGACGCGGCGACGTGGCAGCTCTTGCTCGCCGCACCGCGCCGCGTTCGCCGCGCTTTCGACGGGGCAGTGCTGGTGGGGGACGCCGCGCGGCTGGTCGACGCCCTAACCGGCGAAGGCATTCACAACGCGGTGCTGTCGGGTGTGCTGGCGGGCGAAAGCGTCGAGCGCGCGCTCGCCGCGAACGACGTGAGCTATGGGTCTCTGCGCTCGTACGAAGACCGCATCCAGCACGAATTGGGCGCGTCGATCCGCCGTTCGTACCGCTGGCAAAAGTACGTCGCCGCGTTTCCTCCGGTCCTGGAAGCCTTGTTCATCGGCGCCGGAGTGTTTCGCGGACGTGTCACGCGCTGGCTCGACCGCATCTCCACCGATTATCGCGTCGCGCAGTGAGCCGTCACGCGACGGCTTGGCGTGCGCGTGCCCCCGCCCACCAACCGCTCACGACGGGCCCAAGGACGAACAAGATTCCCATGACGAGCACGGCGGGCAACCCTTGGATGGTCAAGTGCTCGCCAAATTGGATGATATTGTTCGAGCCGCTTTCGACCATGCTCGCAATCTGGTTGAGCGCGAACAGGACGTCGCCGATGGCCACGACCCACAACGCCGGGCCGCGGCGGCGGCTCGCCAGGATCCAGGCCGAGGCCACGGCCCACGCCAGCAAGCACGCCGTCGGCAGCGTC
>JAICFA010000356.1 GCA_025923935.1 Candidatus Krumholzibacteriia bacterium | reverse complement strand
GTCGCGGCCCGGCTCGATGATGTAGTTGTCGTCGGTCTTGGCATCTTCGACGGGCGGAATCGGCAAGAACTGCTGCGTCGTCACGCGATACAGCGAGGCGCGCAGCGACTTGGCGAAGATGAAATAGAGCGCGTCCACTTCACCGCTCGCGTACAGCTCGAGCAGCTTGCCGGTGACGTCGCGAATCTCGTCCAACACCAGGCGGTCGCTCAAGCCGGTCTTGAAGTGCACGACCGGTGTCGGGCGGCGGCGGAAGAAGCCGTATCCCTTCCGTCCGATGGTGATGAGCTTGACCTCTTGGTCGCGGTGCTCGCGAATGAATTGTTGTGCGGCGCGGATGAGGTTCGCATTGAACGCACCGCTCAGCCCGCGATCTGCCGTGAAAAGCACCAGCCCCGGCTTCTTGATCTCGTGGGTGGAAAAGATCCGCCCCAGCGTCGTCTTGACGATACCGTCGGCGTACGGGAATTCGATGACGACATCGGCCGATTCCTCGATGCCGCCGCCCGCCAATCCGCCCAGGATGCGGTCCAGCTCGTCCGCGAAGGGACGCACCGACTGCGCGCGCTGTTGCGCGCGGTTGAGCTTGGCCGCCGCCACGAGCTGCATGGCGCGCGTGATCTTGCGGATGTTCTCGACCGCGCGGATGCGATTCTTGAGGTCGCGAATGGTCGCCATGGTTCTGCCTTAGGCTGCCTTCTTCTCTCCGAGCGACTTGACGAAGATGTCCTTGAACTCCTTCGCCGCCTTGCGCGCTTCGTCTTCGGTCGCCTTCTCGAACGCCTTCTTCTCGCGCAGCTGGCGCACGACGTCCGGGTACTTTTGGTCCATGAAGGCGAAGAACTCGGGCTCGAAGCGCTTCAAGCTCGCGGTCGGTAGATCGTCGAGCAGGCCTTCGTTGGCGGTGAAGATCAGCAGCACCTGTTTCTCGGTCGCGAGCGGGACGTTTTCCTCCTGCTTCAGGATTTCGACCATCTTCTCGCCGCGCGTGAGCTGAGCGAGGGTGGACTTGTCGAGGTCGGAGCCGAAGCGCGCGAACGCGGCCAGCTCGCGATACTGGGCGAGGGCCAAGCGCAAGCGGCCGGCGACCTGCTTCATCATCTTGGTCTGGGCGTTCGAGCCCACGCGCGACACCGAGATGCCGACGTTGATGGCCGGACGCACACCCGAGTAGAACAAGTCGCCCTCCAGGAAGATCTGACCGTCGGTGATCGAGATCACGTTGGTCGGAATGTATGCCGTCACGTCACCCAGCTGCGTTTCGATGATGGGGAGCGCGGTCAAGGAGCCGCCGCCCAGCTTGTCGTTGAGCTTGGCCGCGCGCTCGAGCAAGCGCGAGTGCAAATAAAAGACGTCACCCGGATACGCTTCGCGGCCCGGCGGGCGGCGCAGCAAAAGTGACATCTGGCGGTACGCCTGCGCGTGCTTGGAAAGATCGTCGTAGAAACACACCGCGTGGCCGCCGCGATCGCGAAAGAACTCACCCATCGCGCAACCCGCGTACGGCGCCAGCATCTGGAGGGCGGCGGCTTCGCTGGCGGTCGCACTCACGATGGTGGTGTATTCCATGGCACCGTGCTTTTCGAGCTTGGCGACGATCTGCGCCACGGTCGATTCCTTCTGGCCGACCGCGACATAGATGCACTTAACACCGGTGCCCTTTTGATTGATGATGGTGTCGATGCAGATGGCGGTCTTGCCCGTCTGACGATCACCGATGATGAGCTCGCGCTGTCCGCGGCCGATGGGAATCATCGAGTCGATGGCCTTCATGCCGGTCTGCAGTGGTTCTTTCACCGGCTGGCGCTGCACGACGTTCGGTACCAGCGGCTCCATCGGATTGTAGGTGTCGGTGACGATGGGACCCTTGCCGTCGATGGGCTGACCCAGCGAGTTGACGACGCGTCCCAGCAATGCTTCGCCGACCGGCACTTGTGCGACGCGTCCCGTGCGCTTGACGGCGTCGCCTTCCTTGATGCCGGTGTCGGCGCCGAACAGCACCGCACCCACGTTGTCGGCTTCCAGGTTCATGACCATGCCCACGCCGCCGTTGGGGAACTCGAGCAGCTCGCCCGCCATGGCGTCTTCGAGACCCCAGATGCGCGCGATCCCGTCGCCCACTTGCAGAATGGTGCCGACCGACTCCATCTCGAGCTCGAGATTGGTCTTTTGCAGCTGCGCTTGGATGATGGAACTGACTTCTTCGGGACGAAACGCCATATCGTTCTCCTAAGTATTGTTCGGCCTAGTGGACCCGGGTGGCGTGCAGCGCCGTACCCAAGTCTCCCAAACGGTTCAGAATGCTGCCGTCGTACACCTGGTTCTCGATGAACATGATCATGCCGCCGATGATGCGTGGCTCGACGCGCTTCTCCAGCTTGACCTTCTTGCCGGTGCGGCGCTCCACCACGTCCTTGGCCTTGCGCTCGAGCTCGGCGTCCAGCGGGATGGCCGTCACCACGCGCACTTCCACCACACCCTGGTGCTCTTCGTACAACGCCACGAAGGCGCGCGCGATCTCGTCGTAGTTCGCGGTGCGCTTCTTATCAATCAAGAGCAGCAGGAACTTGACGAACAGGCCGGAGGCGCGGTCGCCCAACGCCTTCATCACCAGCTCGCGCTTTTCCTCGCCGCCGACGCGCAGCGACAGGAGAAAATTGCGCAGCCCCGTCTCG
>JAICFA010000355.1 GCA_025923935.1 Candidatus Krumholzibacteriia bacterium | reverse complement strand
TGGATGCTGACGTGGTTCTTGGCCGCACTCACCTATCCGTCGATGAACGCCCTCATGTCGAAGCAAGTGCCGGCCAACGCGCAAGGAGAGCTGCAAGGCGGCGTGGGCAGCCTCTACAGCATCGCGTCCATCTTCGGCCCGCCGATGATGACGCAGCTCTTCGGCCGCTTCTCCGCACCCGGCGCGCGCGTGCACTTTCCCGGCGCGGCATTCCTGTGCGCGGCCGTGCTCGCTATGGCGAGCGCATTCGTGTTTGCCAGGACGGTGAGAAAATAGCCGATGGCCAACGAGGTCTTCACCTATCGTCCGTCGTTGTGGGTGCTCATTGCCGTGTGCATTACGCTGCTCATCTTCATCACCATTCTTGCCATTGCCATCTACACCGACATTAAGCCCGCGTACGTCGCTCTTTCTGCCGGCATGGCCCTGTGCGCGGTGGTAGCGATCATAGAAACGATCGTTGCGCGCGTGCATGTGCAGGCGAACCACGTTGTCATCAAGGGCTTAGTACGGACCGAGCGCGTGGCACTCGCCGATGTCGAGAAAGTCTCCGCGGAGGGAGGGCGCGTCGCCTTATATATGAAGACGGGGCGATGGAAGCAGCTTCCGGAATGGCTGGGCGCCAATATGAGCGCACGCCGCCGCATCGCCGACCGTTTGAAAGAATCTGCGTAGCAAGTGGTTGCAGCCCGGGGCACGGCGAGCTAAAATCTAAGCGCCCCTGGTTCCAATCGGACTCCTGCGCCCCCGGGAAGAGGAGTGCACATGAAGCACCCGCGCCTTTCCGCCCCTGTCATCGGACTCTTTCTGCTTGTTCCCGTTTCCCTGGGTGGCATTGACGGCGGGAATTTGGTCAATGCCGTGGTCGGGAATGTCGCCGATCCCGCTGCCTCCGAAATCGATCGCATCCGCATCCATCTAGAGGCTGTCGCTGACCGGCTGGAGCATTCGAACTTGCCGGCGGATGAGGCGCTGCGGCTCGCGAGAGCTCGCAACGTTGACCGCTTGCGCGCGTACGCCGCCGCGGAACAATTCCCTAACAAGCCTGCCGGCATTCCCGGAAGAATTCCCAATTTCCTCGATAACGACGGCAATGTGTGCGCCGTGGGCTATCTAGTCGAGCAGGATCTGGGTCGCGGCGCCGTCGAATATATCGCGCGCGACCACCAATTCGATTATGTGCCTTACATCGACTCGGCCACGCTGGCCGAATGGCAGGCGACGAGCGGGTTGTCGGTCACGGAGCTCGCGATGATCCAGCCGGCCTACCGCGATCCAGAGCCACCGCCGACTGGAGTCACGATCGAAGCACATGAATCGAACAATTGGGCGCCCATCCTGTTTCTGACCGGCGACGTGGTCATGTCGCTCGCGAATTTCTCGCAGATGTCGAGCGCTGGCGGCGATGTGGTATTTGGATTCTTGGGAGTCATGATGGGAGCGGGCTCTTATCTCTACGGCGAACGAAACGACGGAGATGCCTATCGCGTGGGCGGTGCAATGTCCGCGGCATTCGGTCTCGCGAGCTTTGCATTCGATTGCGTAACGAAGTCGGACAATGTCAGCGTCGCACCAGTGAGGCACGAAAACGGCGATCTTGGCGTCGTTGCCTGCGTTCGATTCTGAGAGCTTTATCACAACCACGGGGGCGGCGCTTCGTTCGGCCCCTCGGCGAAGCGCCGCGGTGTGCTAGTATTCACCCGTGAGCAAGCGCGACCACTGGGAAAACGTCTACCAGACCAAGCGCGAGACCGACGTCAGCTGGTACCAGCCTCATCTCGAGCGGTCTCTCGACCTCATTCTTCGCACCGGTGTCGGAACGGACGCTCGCATCGTCGATGTGGGCGGCGGAGCGTCGACGCTGGTGGATGACCTCCTCGCACGCGGTTTCCGAAAAATCACGGTGGTCGACATCGCCAGCGAGCCGCTCGAAGTCGCCAAGAAGCGGTTGGGCGGCCGCGCGCGCCAGGTCGAATGGCGGGTGGGCGACATCACGTCGATGGAGTTCGAAAGCGAATCGTTCGACGTCTGGCACGACCGCGCCGTCTTCCACTTTCTGACCAGCGAAGTCGATCGAAAAAACTACATCGAGCGTGTGTGCTGTGCGTTGAAGCGCGGCGGATTCGTTGTGCTCGCCACCTTCGGCCCGGAGGGTCCGGAGAAGTGCAGCGGTCTTCCGGTGAAACGCTACGGTGCGGACCAATTACACGACATATTTGGCAGCGCATTTCGATTAGTTGCTCACTCCGAGGAGATGCATCGCACTCCCTGGGGGAGCGAGCAGGAATTCGTGTACTGTCTTTGCATGAGAGAAGGTGTCTGTTGAAATCCATTCTGGCTGCCATTGCACTCATCGCGCTGTCCATGCCCTCGTGGGCGCAAACTCCCTGTAACAAACCCGCGACGACGATTTTGATCGTTCGTCACGCCGAAAAACCCGGCGACGCTGATTCCGTATCGACCGTGGGCGAGTGGCGCGCGAAAGCGTTGGCGCATGTGGTCGCTCCGACGGGTGTGAAGGCCATTTATCATAGTGACAGACGCCGCTACGCGATCACCGCGGCGCCGGTTGCGACCGCACTGTCGCTCAAACCCTCCATCTATCCGGCCAAGTACGCCGCCGGTCTGGTCGAGCGAATCTTCAAAGTGATCTATGGTTGCACCTTGCTGTTGGTTGG
>JAICFA010000354.1 GCA_025923935.1 Candidatus Krumholzibacteriia bacterium | reverse complement strand
GGGCGCCGTCCGAGCGGCTACAGCGACGGCATCGAGGCGCGCGGCCGTCTCATTTTTGTCGCCGGCCAAATTGCGACGACGAGCGACGGGACCGTAACTGCGCGCGACTTGGGTGCGCAAGTCGAGCAGGCGCTACGCAACGTGGTGGCGGTTCTGTCGGTGGGTGGTGCGGATGCGTCGCACGTGGTGCGCATGACTTGGTTCGTGACCGACATGGACGAGTATCGCCGCGCGCGCGCGAGCGTGGGTGAGGCCTACCGCGCGGTGATGGGGAATCATTATCCCGCGATGACGTTGGTCGCGGTGACGGCCCTGGTCGACCCCGCCGCCCGCGTCGAGATCGAAGCCACCGCCGTGGTGCCGGACGACGAACGAGCGTGACCTGATGCGCGGTACCAGCTCGGCACCCACCTTTCCCGAGAGTCTCAACCTCGCCGATTACTATCTGTTCCAGCGGCTGCGCGAGGGACGCGGCGCGCACGCCGCCATCCGCTTCGGCGCGCGCACCTTCAGCTACGATGACGTAGCGGCGCGCACACGCGCGCTGGCGAGCTACTTCGATGCGTGCGGGTTGGCGCCCGAAGCGCGCGTGTACATCGTGCTTCCGGATGCACCGCCCTTCGCCTTCGCATTCTTTGCGACGCTCGCCCACGGCAACGTGGTGGCGATGGGTAATCCCGCTTCGCCGCCGGACGACCTCGCGTACGTGGTGGACTACATTCGTGCCGCCGCATTGGTCACCGTCCCCGCCGTCGCCGAGAGCATCGCCGATGCCCTGCGGCGCGCCCCGCATCTCCGTTGCGTCGTGTTGGCGCCGGATGTTGCGACCGGAGAAGATGCGGAGGCGGCTTGCGCCATTCCCGAAGCACTCTCAGGCGCCCATTTCCGCGTCGACGCGCTGTGCGACGCGATCGCCGCCGGAGAGCGCGACGCGCGTGCGTTACCCGACGTGCGGCGCGACGACCCGGCGATTTGGTTGTTTACGTCGGGCTCGACCGGCCGGCCCAAAGCGGCCACCCACACGCACCGCGATTTCGCGTTCAACACCGAGGTGTACGCGAAACGAACCGTCGGCTACCGCGCCGAGGACGTGACGGTGAGCGTGCCGCGCCTGTTTTTCGGCTACGCCACCGGTACCAATCTCATGTTTCCCTTCGCCGTGGGCGGGACTGCCGCGCTGTTTTCCGAGCGCGCGACGCCGGAAACGCTGGCCCAGGCCATTGCCACGTACCGGCCGACGGTGGTGACCAACGTGCCGACCATGATGGCGAAGCTCCTCGATCACGACGACGCGCTGCGCGCGCGGGGGGCGGCACCGCTCGACTTCAGCTCGATCCGGTTTCACCTGTCGGCGGGCGAGGCACTCCCGCCCGCACTGCTCGAGCGCTTCACGCAACGCTTTCACAACGATGTTTACGACGGCATTGGCTCGGCGGAGATGTTTCACATCTACGCCTCCAATCGTCCCGGCGACATCAAGCCGGGCTCGTTGGGACGCGTGGTGGACGGCTACGAGATTCGCATTCTTCCCACCGACGTGTTCGTTCCCGGCGGCGAAGAAGTCGCGCACGGCGACGTCGGCGTCATGTGGGTGCGCGGCGACAGCGTTGCCATGAGCTATCACGGCGACCGCGACAAGAGCTGGGAAACCTTCCACGGTGCGTGGTGCCGCACCGGCGACTTGTTCCGCAGGGACGAAGACGGCTATCTGTGGTTTTGCGGCCGCGCCGACAGCCTGTTCAAAGTGGGTGGTGTGTTCGTGGCACCGTTGGAGATCGAAGAGTGCCTGATGGAGCACGACGTGGTCGCGATGGCCGCCGTCATCCCCGCGGAGGAGTCTGGGTTGGTAAAGCCGAAGGCGTTCGTGGCACTGCGCGACGGTGTGACTGCGGACGACGCGGGGGCGCGCGAGCGCTTGTGCGTGGCGCTGCAAGAGCACGTGAAAGCGCGGCTTTCCAAACACAAGTACCCGCGCTGGGTGGTGTTCGTCGACGACTTGCCCAAGAACGACCGCGGTAAGGTCGACAAGAAGGTCCTCATCGAGCGCGAGCGCGCGGGGGAGAATCCGTGGCGTTAATGCGAAGTGTCTTCGTCGCGCGCATGACCACCGACGAGCTGAATGCGGCCATCAAGAACCGCCCGGTGGTGATCCTGCTTCCGGTCGGTGCCATCGAGCCGCACGGCCCGCACTTGCCGCTGGATACTGATTTGATAATCTCGCGGGCAGCCTGCGAGCGGGCGGCTTATGCACTGGCCGAGCGCGACATCTTGGCGTTGGTGGCTCCGGAGATCGCCTACGGTGTCACCAACTTCGCGCGCGACTTTTCCGGCGCTGTGAGCGTCTCGAACGCCGCCTTCGCGGCCTACCTGCGATCGGTGGTCGACGGTTGGTTACACGAGGGCGCAGCACACGTGTGCATCGTCAACAACCATCTCGAGCCCGCTCACGACGATGCGGTGCGCGAGTCGATCGCTGGCTTTGGCAACCGCCGGGCCTCCGTCGCGAGCCCGCTGACGCGCAAGTGGGGACGCACGCTTTCCGACGAGTTCAAGCGCGGCGCCTGCCACGCCGGCCGCTACGAGACGTCGCTGGTGCTGGCGGCGACGCCGGCCCTCGTCGACGACGCGGCGCGGGCCCCGCTGGCCGAGGTGCCGATCAGCCTGTCGCGCCAGCTCGCC
>JAICFA010000353.1 GCA_025923935.1 Candidatus Krumholzibacteriia bacterium | reverse complement strand
GGCTTCCCAGGCGCGATAGGCCTTCGTCAATTCGGGCTGAGCTGCCGGGAATCTCGCGATACATACCTTGTAGAGGATCGCGCGAGTGTCGAAATAGGTATTCGTGCGCTGAAGCGCATCGTAGTACTCGTCGGGAAACAAATTCTGGTTTGCCGGCGCATCGGCTGATTTGAATTTCATCTTGGGCGTGGATGCGATCCCCAAACTACTGCGCGTATCGGTCTTCTTGAGTAACTGGAAGCTCATACTCAGCGGCCAGAGCACGCGGGGGTGGTCATAGACTTCCTGAAGCGGCACGCACAGGCGAACCTTGCCGGAGGAATGCTGGAGCATGGGGGTATCTGCCGTATCGCCGGGGCTCACGCCACCGAAACCGGCGGTCGGAAACATCACGAGGATGAAGTAGGTATCGGGCCGAAAATCCGCGATCTGGAACTGCACATCGGCAACGACGACCATGTCCTTGCGCAGCTCCCCGCCCTCGGGCGGATCGACGTTCAACAAAGTCACCGAATCCCCGGCGGTGGCGGGAGCGGCGACTTCCTCCTCGCGGTACGTGCACGCCGGCTCCGCCAGCGCCAGACCTCCCCAGGCCAAGCCGACGGAAACCAGCGCAATGCGCGCAGCTATCTTCATGCTGTCCCTCCCGGCCCCATCTTACCGTGGACTCAGCCAGCCATTCGTCGTGATCCATTCCATGATCGCGCCCTGCCAACGATCGCGGGGCATGAGGAAGAAGCCATGCTGCCCTTTCTGAAAGAGGCGCGCTTCCACCGGTACGCCGGCGTGCCGCAATGCTTCGAAGAACACGATGCTGTTGTCGACATCGACCAGCCGATCATCCGCGGCGTGGAGGATCAACGTGGGTGGTGTGTCCTTGGTGACCTGCAGCTCATTCGAGAAGAAGCGGATCTGGGAATCCGAGGGGTCGGCGCCCAGGAGTGCCTTGCGCGAGTCCATGTGCGTGATCTTCGCGTCCATGCTGATGACGGGATACACCAGCACGAGAAAGTCGGGCCGCAGGTCGACGCGGTCCGGATTGTCGACGTAAGGCTTGTCGAAGTGAGTCGCCAGCGTCGCCGCCAGGTGACCTCCGGCTGAATAGCCAATCGCGCCGATTCTTTTGGGATCGAGATTCCTTTCAGCGGCGTGCTGGCGCACGAAACGCATCGCCTGCTGCGCATCCTGAAGCGGGCCCATGGATTTATCGACCATGGTCAGGTCATTCGGGATGCGGTACTTGACCACGAACGCGGCAATGCCGTGATCGACAAAGTAGTTAGCTTGCTGAACGCCTTCGAAATCGAAGGTGAGACCCGCGTAACCACCACCCGGAAAGATGACGATGCTGGCGCCGGTGGCTTTGGCCTTGGCGGGAAGGTAAACCTGGATGAAGGGTCGAGAGACGTTTTTTATCCAGCTGCCGTTCGCCGATGCCTCCTCGTCGGGGCCGGACTTCGAGTTTGGAATCGCCGCGTCGCCATAGAGCGGAACGCTCTGCATCCTGGGTGGAAAATTCGCGTCTGGCGAAGCCGGCGCAGCCGTTCTCGCCGGTGTGGGCGCCGCAGCCTTTTCCCCTGCTTTACCGGCGATGGGCAAACTGGCGAGCAAAGCCATGGCAAACGTTGCGTTGAGCCACCTGATCATCGCGCCCCCTTTTCCATTGATTGTTTGTCCCAGGTGCTCTCGCGCCCGGGATCCGGCTGATGATACTTGCTCGCCCGATCAGCCGATTTTCCCCTAGGTCACTCCGACACATTTGATAGGAGTGTGCCGTCCTCACTCAAGAATCCTGCTCAACGGGCGATTACCCATGGATGACCGAAAATCGGTTGCGCTGAGCATTCTTGGGGGATATCGGTGTTGGATTCGACAGATACCGCTTTCGTGAGGGCGAATGTGCTCTCGGCCGACTGGCGGCTGCTCCTGGGTGCGCTCGACGCCTCCGAACAGCAAGTGCTCATCACCAATCGCAAAGGGCGGATCGTGTTCGCCAACCTGTCCCTGGCGGAACGGCATGGCCGCGTTCGCGAAGAGCTGATCGGCGAATCCGTCGAACACATCATGCGCACGGACAATCACAGCCCGTCGCAGCGGGAACAGTTGCGCGCGGCCATGCGCGCCAGCCAGCCGATCCGCGTCGTCGTCGAGGGTATTCACTCGAGCGGCCGTCCGCTGTGGCTCAGTCTGAACATCACGCCGATCCTGAATCCCGACGGCAAAGCCGAGCACTTCGTCGGCATCGCGACCGACATCACGCAAAGCATCGAAGATTCCCGCATCAAGAAAGAGTTGCAGGATCGCGTCGAAAGCCGGGAACAGGAACGCGACCGTCTCGCACTCGAGCTGCGGATGGCGCAAAAACTCGAGGCCGTGGGACGACTCGCGGCCGGCGTGGCGCACGAGATCAACACGCCCTTGCAGTACATCACGGACAACGTGACGTTTCTGAACGAATCGGTCGACGATCTCGCCAACGTCATTTCCGCCTACCGCACCGGCCGCGAGCGCGGCGATGAAGTGGCCGCCGAAGTGGAGGCCGACTATCTGCTGAGCGAGCTGCCAAAGGCGATGGAGCGTGCGCGCGACGGCCTGAAACGCGTCAAGAACATCGTGCGCGCCATGAAGGAATTCTCGCACCCGACATCAGAGGCGCACGCTTCCGCCGACATCAACAAGGCGCTC
>JAICFA010000352.1 GCA_025923935.1 Candidatus Krumholzibacteriia bacterium | reverse complement strand
GTGACCGATGCGCGCAGCGGCATCAACCGCAACTCCATCAGCGTGCGCATCAACAAGATTGTGCAGAGTACGAGCACGGCAGCGGTTGCCAACGGCTACGCGGTCGAAGTCACCGCGCCCGCGCTGCCGGCGAGTGCCACGGTCACTGTCAGCGTCGTCGTGTCGGACGGGGCCTCGCCCGCCAACACGCTGAATACGTCGTGGTCGTTCACCACCGGTGCGAACGCCAGCAACGACGTCACGCCGCCGGTCTGCACGGCGGCCTCACCCGCCGCGGGTGCGACGGGTGTGCCCGCGAACAGTACGGTGGAAGTCAACATCGGCGACGCCGGGCTCGGTGTGGCCTTGGGTTCGGTGCGTCTCAGCATCAACGGCGCAAGCGTGGCCTTCACGGTGACGGGCACTCCCGCCAACGTGCGCTTGACGCACCGTCCGGTGCGGCCGTTCGCGGCCGGCTCGGAGGTCGTGGTGCGCGTCGAAGGCTGCGACCGCGCGTCGCCGTCGAACTGCGCGCAGCCGTTGGACTACAGCTTCACCGTGGGCGGCAGCACTCTCCTCAGCCAGGCGCAGGCCGACATCGTGCCGGACGGCTATTGGGCCGGCGAGCCGGCCAAGCCGCTCGAGGTGCGCAATCTGCCGCGCGCGTGGGAAGTCCACATCTTCGACGCCGCCGGATTTGTCGTGCGGCGATTTGCGAATGCCACCGACGGCTTCAACTGGACGTGGGATTTCAACAACGACTCGGGCCAACGCGTCGCTCCCGCGCTGTATCTGGTGCGCGTGACCAACTCGAGCGGTGCGTTGCAGAACACCGGCCGCTTCCTGGTCCAGTCCGGTCGATGACCACCGCGGCGATCTCGCGGCGCCGCGTCTTTCGCCTCATCCCCATCGTCGTTTTGTTCGCGCTGGCGTACGCGCCGGTGTGCGCCGCGTTGGCGGCGCAATGGGCCGACGATCCCAACTACGCGCACGGCTTCTTCGTGATCCCGATGGCGGCATGGTTGGCGTGGCGCCGGCGCCACCGCTACGCGGCGGTGCCGTCTTCTATCAGTGCCGGCGGAATCGGGCTGCTCGTGCTTGGTGCAGTGCTGTACGCATTCGGCACCGCCGCCGCCGAGCTCTTCACCGCGCGCATCTCACTGGTGGTAGTGGTGGCGGGGCTGGTCGCATTGCTCGAGGGAAGCGCGCGCCTGCGCGTGCTCGCGTTTCCCATCGCATTTCTGTTGTGCATGATTCCGCTTCCGTATCTCGTCTATTACCAGCTGACGTTTCCGCTCCAGATCGAAAGCTCGCGCCTCGCGGCGGGAGTCCTCGGTATCGCGGGAATGCCGGTCGTGCGCGAAGGCAATATCCTTGGGATCGAAGGCTACACGCTCGAAGTGGTGACGGCGTGTAGCGGATTGCGCTCCATCATGGCGCT
This sequence comes from Candidatus Krumholzibacteriia bacterium, assembly GCA_025923935.1. Lineage (GTDB taxonomy): Bacteria > Krumholzibacteriota > Krumholzibacteriia > WVZY01 > JAKEHA01 > JAKEHA01. The sequence goes on along the minus strand of JAICFA010000352.1, from coordinate 1,305 downwards.
CGGCACCATGGCGATCTTCATGACGGAGCTGTTCCGCGTGTCGCGGGCCGCGAAAGTCGTGCTCGCGGCGGCGGCGATTCCGGTGGCGGTCGCGGCCAACGTTGCTCGCCTGGCCGCCACGGCGTGCATCGCGGCCGTCGGGGGAGCGACTCTGGCCGAGAGTTTCCTTCACGAGCTTTCCGGGCTCGTGGTATTTCTGAGCGGGCTTGTGGCCCTCTTCGTGATCGGGAAGGGGTTGGAATGGGTCGAACGCAAGCGACGATAATCGCAGCGGCCGTTCTCGGCCTCATGGCGGCAGGCGGTGCCGCGATGCGCGCGACCACCACTCCCGAGCTCGCGCTCGGGCTCGCCGGTGTGACCGTCGGCGAGCGACCGTATGTCGAGACCGTGCTCGACGCCGACTTTGGAAACGTGCTGCGCGCCCGCGAAACGCTGTTTCGCACCTACGACCCCGGCGCCGACGAACCGGTGTGGGTGTTCTTGGGCTACTTCGACCGGCAGCGGGAAGGCTCGCAAGTGCACTCGCCGCGGCATTGTTATCCCGGCTCGGGGTGGAACATCGTCGACGAGCGAACGGTGGAGGCACCGTGGCGCTCGGGAAGGCTACCGGCACTGGTGGTCGACAACGGTTCCGAGCGGCGGTTGGTGTGCTTCTGGTACCAAACGCCGCTCTCCATCGAAAGCAACGTGCTGCAGCTCAAGCTCGCGCTGACGCGCCAGTCGCTCTTGCGGCGTCCGCAAGAGGTGGTCTTTGCGAGTGTCTCCGCACCCGTCACCAACGATGTCGACCGCGCCGCACGGCGCGCCGCGGAAGTGGCGCGCGAGGTGGAGCACGAGATCCAGCGGCTGTACGCGCAGCGCGGCGGGGAGTCGTCGTGAGGCTCGATTCCGCCCTCGACCACTATCTCGACGCGCTCACCAACGCACGCCTCGCGTTGCGCAGTCCCAGCACGTTGCTTCCGTTTCTCGCCTTCGCCGTCGTGCAAGTGCTCATCCTGGCGGTGCTCGCTTTCTTCACCACACCCGCGCTGGCGTCGCTCATGGTGCCAGTGGTGCGCGTGCTGGGCGGTGAGCCCGCGCTGCACTATCCGACTAGCTTCGTCTTGCTGCCCGCGACGTACCGCGTCGTTTATTTGCCGCTCGTGGCCACGGTGGGATTCGCGCTGTGGTCGCTGGGTGTGTGGTCGATGATCGCGCACCACGACGTGGGAGCGCGCACCGGTGCGCGCTCGTTTCGGCGCGCACTCCCGAGTCTGGTTTCGATCGGCATCGTGTTCGTCGTCGTCACCGTAGCCGTCGGCCGCG
>JAICFA010000351.1 GCA_025923935.1 Candidatus Krumholzibacteriia bacterium | reverse complement strand
TTGGCCGCGCGGCGGGCCGGCCACATGCCGAAGAAGACGCCCACCACGGCGCTGAACAGAAACGCGAGCGCGATGGCGAACAGCGAGATGCTGGTGTTCCACTGGTTCACGCGCGACAGCACCACCGAGCCGATCGTCCCCACCAAAATGCCCGCGATCCCGCCCACCATGCACAGCATCAGCGCCTCGATCAGAAACTGGCGCATGATGGTACCGCGCGTCGCACCGAGTGCTTTGCGCACGCCGATCTCGCGTGTTCGTTCGGTCACGGAGACGAGCATGATATTCATGATGCCAATCCCGCCGACGAGCAAGCTGACCGCGGCGATCCCTGCCAACAAGCGCGTGAACGTCTTGGTGGTCGTCTCGAGTGTCGCCAATAGATCCGCCTGGCGCCGAATCTGGAAATCGTTTTCACCGCCGGGACGAATCTTGTGCTCGCGCCGCAGCACCCGCTCGATCTCGATCATGGCGACACTGGAGTTCGACGGGTTGTCGATTTGCACCGTTGCCGAGCGCAAACGATCGGTCCCAAAAATGCGATAACGCGCAGTCTCGAGCGGAACGATGATTTGCTCGTCCAAGTTGGCGAACGACCCTTGCGAACCTTTCTCGCCCAAGATACCGATCACTTCGAATTGTATGCCGCGAACCGAGATGTCGCTGCCGATCATCCCCTCGGGGTTGGCGTTCAGCATGCGCGGAATGGACGCCCCCAGCACGGCGTAGCGCTTGCGCGCGGCGTCGTCGCCGTCGGTGAACATGTGGCCGGCGACCAGCGTGAAGCGGCGCACATCCACATAGTTGGCCGTGGTCCCCACGATATTGACATTGATGTTGGTTGCCCCGAAAGACACTTGCTGGCTGCGGTTGAGCTCGGGAACCACCGCCTTGACGTAACTGGCGTCGCGCGCGAGCGCTTGCGCGTCGTCGACGGTCAGGCTCACGCGCGTCTCGCTGGCGACGCCGCCGCGCCGGCTCTGACCGGGGAACACCGTGAGCAGATCCGGCCCCAGCGCCTCGATGCGCGATTGCACCGACTGTTGCGCGCCGGTCCCCAGCGACACCATGGTAATCAACGCGGCTACGCCGATGATGATGCCCAGCATGGTGAGCATCGAGCGCAGCTTGTTGATGCGGATGGCGTCGATGGCGACGGTGAACAGGTCCTTGACGAGCATGATTATCTCCGCGTGGCGTCGTTGGTCTGCGTCTGCGTTTGGTTGCGCTGCGTTTGCTGCTGTTGCACGCCCGGCAACCCACTCCCGCCCGTCATGCGCTCGATGCGCTGCCGCATCTCTTCCTGCGACGCCACCAGCGATGCACTCGGGAGCACGATCACGGTGTCGGACTCGGACAGGCCGTCGAGGACTTCGACGTAGTCCAAATCGGTGAGACCGGTGCGAACCATGACCGGCTGCGGTTTGCCGTCGCGCACCACGAACACGATGTAGGAATTGCGGCGTCCCGATCCGAATCCGCCGCGACCGCCGAGGCCACCGGCGGCAGTGCCCATCGACCTGCGACCGCCCCCGTTACCCGTCCCACCGCCCGCGTCGGTGCGCGGTGCGGCGCGCGCGGAATCACCCCGTGCCGTCCCGTTCGCTTCCTTACGCGGTGTTCCCGCACTCGCATCGTTGCGCGCGACCGCGTTCGCCGGCGGACGTTGTGTACGCAACGAGTCCAACACCGACGGATCGAGTCCCAACACCGCGGCGGCCGAGGGCGCGTCGCGCTGCGTGCGCAGCGCGGCGTACGGAATCGCGAGCACATCCTCGCGCCGCCCGATGTGGATCTCGACTTCCGCGTTCATGCCCGGCATGAGCGCGTGGCCGGGATTGGCGATGCGCACGAGCGCGGGGAACATGGTGACGTTCTGCTCCACCGTCGCCTGCGGCTCGATCTTCAGCACGGCCCCATCGAAGCGACGATCGGGATACGCATCCACCGTTGTCGTCGCCGGCATGCCCGGTGTCACTTGGCCGATGTCGGTCTCGTCGATGCGCGTGCGAATCTGCACCGTGTCCAGGTTCGCCATGGTGAACAAGACGGTGCCGCCGCCCACGTCGCGCGTGGGCGAAGAGATCACGGTACCGAGCTCCACTTGCTTGCTGATCACGGTGCCGTCCACGGGGGCGCGAATGCGCGTGTCGTCCATCTGGATGCGCGCGTTTTCGAGCTCGGTCTGCGCGCGTACCACCTGCGCGTTGGCGGTCACGTACGACAGGCGCGCGTCCTCATACTCCGACTCGGTAATGGTGCGCGACTTGAACAGCGTCTCGGAGCGGTCGAGCTTGGTCTTGTTGATCTCGAGCTGGGCTTTGGCGACGTTCAAGTCGGCTTGCGCCTGCGAGAGTGTGTTCTGCGGCACGCGCGGATCGACAACGGCAAGGAGCTGGTTGGCCTTGACGTTGCTCCCGGTCTCGACCTTCATCTCGATGATCTCGCCCGACGCCTTCGATTTCACTTCCACCGTTCGTACCGGCTCGATGACACCGGCCGCGGAGGCGGACACCACGATGGTGCGACGCTCGACCGGATGCTCCTGATAGAGTGCCGCCTTTTCTTCTTTGTTACATGCCGCCAGTATGGCGAGCAGCAAGAAAGACAAGAAGATGGGGATTCTCCCCGCGAGTTGCGTTTCCATCGAGAGAGTATACACCGGCGGGGAAGGAGCGAGCCGCCGTGCTATGATGCCATCATGGACGAGGACGAGTACCAGCCAGAAGAGGA
>JAICFA010000350.1 GCA_025923935.1 Candidatus Krumholzibacteriia bacterium | reverse complement strand
CGACTCCTGCCTTACAACCCGATACCGTCGTAGCGCGCGTACGACCCCTTGTCCAGCATGCGGCGCCCGTCGTACAAGAGCGCCTTGCTCCCCGAATTTCGCAACAGCTCCGGTACCGCCGCGAACTCGCGCCAGCGCGTCACCAGCACCACCACGTCGGCGCCGTGCAATGCCTGTGCGAGCGAGTCGGCGTAGCGCACCGCCTTGCCGTCGAGTGCCTTGCGCGCGGGCTCGGTCGCGACCGGGTCGTACGCGGTCACGCGTGCGCCCTCTTGCAGCAAGCGGTCGATGATGGGAAACGCGGGCGATTCGCGCACGTCGTCGGTATCGGGTTTGAACGCCAGCCCGAGTACCGTCACCGATTTTCCGTCGAACGACGCGACGTTGCCGCGCAGGCTCTCGATCACACGGTCCGGCCTCGACCGGTTGACGTCGAGCACCGACTGGAGGACACGCATATCGATCCCTTTCGCCTTCCCATGGGCCACCAGGGCGCTCACATCCTTCGGAAGGCAGCTCCCACCGAAGCCGCATCCGGCTTCGAGGAAGGACGCGATGGGAGCACGCGCACGCGACTTTCCCGCACTCGTGTTGAGATAAGCGGATTCGTGCACGCCGGCCATGACGTCTTTGGCGTCGATGCCGCCGAGGGCGCTGCACAAGTCGGCGAGCTCGTTGGAAAACGAAATCATGGCAGCCAGGAGCGAGTTCGACGCGTACTTGATCATCTCCGCCGTGCCGTTGTTGGTGCGGATGACGGGCACTCCCTCGAAGCCGGCGTAAAGCTCGGCGAGAGCGTCGAGCGTTGCGGCGTCGATGCCGCCGATCACGATGCGGTCGGGGTGCATGAAGTCGGCGATGGCGGTTCCTTCGGTGAGGAACTCCGGATTGCAGCCGAGTCCAAAGCCTGCGCCGGCCGTCTTGCCCGAGGCGGCTTCCAGTGCCTGGCGAACCGGCCCGTCGGTCGTGCCGGGCACCACCGTGCTTTTCACGACCACGGTGTGCCGTTTCGATTTCTTCGCGATGACCGCACCGATCTCCGTCGCCGCGCGCAGCACGTAGGACAAGTCGATGGCCTGGCCGTCGAAGGGTGTCCCCACGGCGATCAGGGTGATGTCGGAGTCGTTCACCGCGTCTGCGAGCGAGGTGGTCGCGGCAAACGTCGTCCCGGTGTGGCGGCGCAAGAGCTCCGCCAGGCCTTCTTCGTGAATGGGTGGCTCGCCGCGGCGAATGCGTTCCACCTTGGCCGCATCCACCTCGACGCACGTCACCGTGTGCCCTTTTTCCGCCAGGCACACGCCCGTCACGATGCCGACGTATCCCGCTCCGATGATGGAGACGCGCATCACGCGTCCTCCGCTTCCGGATGGTAGTGGTACCAAATCAGCGAGCGTCGCAGCCCTTCGTCGACGAGGATGGTTGGGTCGTAGCCGAGCTGCGTGCGCGATTTGGTCATGTCGGGACAGCGGCGGTTTGGGTTGTCGACCAGATAGTCGCTTTCCTGCGGCGCCTCGAGGATCACGCGGCCCTGGTAGTCGAACAGCGCGCGTGCGGTCGAAACCACTTTGTCGGCCAGCTCTTTCATGGAGATCTCGGGGCGGTCGACGCCGATGTTGTACGCCTCGCCGTGGCCGCCCCGCACCAATGCCTTGTAGTACCCGATGACCGCGTCCGCCACGTAGCAGAACGTGCGCTTGGGTTTGCCGTCCGACAGCATCACGATGTCGCGGCCGTTCATCACGTCGCGCGCGAAATCCGGGATGACACGCCGGTCGCTGATTTTCAAACCGGGGCCATAATTGTTGAAGGGACGCACCTGCTTGACCGGCACCCCGTAATGGCGTGCGAACACGACGCACAACGTCTCGCCGTAGCGCTTCGATTCGTCGTAGCACGCGCGCGGGCCAGTGCACGACACGTTGCCGCGATAATCTTCGGACGTGGGAATCCGGTCGGGTGCGGGGTCGCCGTAGATCTCGCTGCTCGAGTAGAAGATGAACCCGCGAAAGTCCTGCTTCGCGTCCCGGCGCGCGCGCGCGTACTCGAGCAGACGGCGTAGTCCGTCTATGTTGGCGTCCATGGTTTCGAGCGGGTGCAGTCGGTAATAGATGGGCGACGCAATGCCGGCCGCGTGGATGATGTACTCGAAGTCCGGCATCGGGTCGGGTAACGGATCGCGCACGTCGAAGCGAACCAAGGTGAGATCGGGACGCCCGCGCAGCGACTCGAGCCAGGCCGGCACTCCGCGCGCGTAGTTGTCGAACACGGTGAGGTGAATACGATCCGCTTGGCTCGCGCGCTCGTTCCAGTGCAGCACGCCTTGTACCATGTAATAGCCCAGAAATCCCGCGCCGCCGGTAATGAGGACGCGCTTGCCCGCCATGCTCGCGAACTCGTCGCGCAATCCGCCGGCGATGTAATCCAAATCGCGATTCAGAAGCTCGCTGAGTGACTCGATACGAGCACGTTCGGTACGAGTGGCCACGTCGCGTCTTTCCGGTTGATGGTTAGAGTGCTTTCGGGCCCAACAGGCGGCGCGCGCCCGTCATCGCTTCGCCCCACAGACGCCGTCGCAGCGCGACGGCGGTGCGCAACAACACGGCGGTGGCGCGAAGCTTGGTGGCCCAGGACACGGGGGCGTGGGCAATTCCGAGCAAGCACTGGCGGTAGTGCTGCCAAAGATACAAATAAAAGCGCCCGCGCGTCTGTGGGTCGAAGAACGCCTGCTTGTCCGCGG
>JAICFA010000349.1 GCA_025923935.1 Candidatus Krumholzibacteriia bacterium | reverse complement strand
TATGGGTCTTCGCGATTGATTCCTCGACGCGATTTTCGGCGCTCGAATAAAACACGAATTTGTGATTCATCGAGCGACGGTATGAGCGGAGAGGAACAATCGCGGAGGCCTATTCGTGACGGGAGCTAGCGGCGTCGCAGATCTTCCAGCGCTTGTTCGTGCGCCTTGAAGGCGATCTCTTGCGGAGTTTGATTCAGAGGAAAGAAGCGAGCGTCGCTGGCATCATCACCCGCGCGCAGTTCACCGCCCACACGATGGCATTTGTAAAGTAGCAGCACCACGCGGACGCGCGGGTCATCCATCGCCATGTAGGCGCCGAAGAGCCCGTCCAGCACCACGTCGAGGTCGGTCTCTTCCTTGGTCTCGCGTACCGCGCACTCTTCCACGTGCTCGTCGTACTCGACGAAGCCCGCCGGCAGCGTCCACATGCCGGCGCGCGGCTCGAATTTTCGCTGCACCAAAAGCACTGAACCCGACTCGACCAGGATCACGCCCGCGGCCGGGGCGGGATTGCGGTAGGCGACGAAGCCGCAGCGGTCGCACACGGCGCGCACGTGATCGTCGATGCGGCGCATCGCCATCGGTCCGCCGCAGCGCGAGCAGAAGCGGACGTCGTCGCTCATGTGCGCGCGCGCAGAATCTGGCGGTTACGCCACGCCGTCTCGAGCTCGTCCAAGGGGATGTCGTAGACCTTCTTGGTGGCCAGCGCCACCGCGTCGTACGAGTTCATACCGTTGACCGCGCTGAAGTATTCCATCAGCTTTTCCGGGCCGAACTGGTCGACCAAGAATCCGATGTACGACGCGGCGCAGGCCATCGAGATCTGGGGATCGATCGACATGAACGTGTTGTAATCGAGCAAGGCGCGCAGCGGCGGAAACGAATCCTGCTGGATGAGCTTTTTCATCGCTTCGTTGACGGTGACACCGTCGATCTCGTCGTGCAGCCAAAACACGGTGCCTTCGGCCAGCGCGCGCGGCGGCCGACCGATGGGGTCGGTCATGAAATGGACGACTTCGTGATCGTCGTTGGCATTGATGGAGTGGAACTCGCGGTCGTCCCAGCTCACGTACTGGTAGCCCTTGAGGCTGAGAATCTTCTTGATGGTGGTCGTGTCGGGATAGAAATAGTAATTGATCACAACCTGCGGCTCGAGCTTGAGGCGCCGCGCGAACGAATCGAAGATGGCTTGCTGCGACTCGCGCGATCCCTCCGGCATGGGGTGGCCGGGAAGCCAGTGAAACACGAAATTTTTCGTTGTGGCCGTTTCCCAGTGGATGGGCTTCGGCACCTCCAGCGACACGTTGTCGAACCACGCTTGTCCCGACATCGCCAGCACGCACGACACCTTGACGAAGCGCGTCCCCTGGGGTAAGCGGAAGGTCGCGTTCTCTTCGCCGAAAATACCGGTACCGAGCACCGGCCGGGTGCGCTTGTCGGAGACGCGCATTTCCTGGAAGCGATGGTGATTCTCGTCAAAGAAGGTGAGTAAGAAATTGCACATGGAAAATTGATCGGCGCTCGTCATGTTGACGTCGTTGGTCTGAATCCAGCCGCGCAGCTTGACGTGCGTCGCGTCTTTGACTTCCACTTCCTGCGAAAGCCGGAAGAAACGCTTCGAGTTGGGATCGCAGGCGAAGAAAAACGAGTTCTTCCCCTCCTGCGCGATCTGGTTGTCCATTCCCCAACGCGCCGCAAACGCATCCTCGGGGCCGCGGAAATTCTCGATGCTCCAATGGCTGGGAATGCCATCGCGACCGACATCCTCGAACGATCCGTTCACGAGCAGGTTGGTGTCGTACTGCCCGCCTTCCTTGCCGCACGACAAACCGCCTGCTGCTAACCCAACCAGTACCAGCGCCGTAAGGCTCGCGCGCGTGCTAAACCGCCTCATTTCTTCGCCAACTCCTCCGACCATTGGTCGAGACGATAGGTCATCATGTTTTGCTCCACCTTGACGATGCGTTTCTTCTTGTCGACATAGATGATGGCGGGGCCCAGCCGCTCGCGCTCCGCCTTGTACACCGTCACCGGCGTCTTCTTTCCCAATACGACGATGGTCTCCGGATCGGCGACGTAGATTTCGCCCGACTCCACCGCCCCCGAGGCCGGATCGAGCCACTGGAATTTGTGGCGGCCCGGCCCCTTAGGGTCGACCCAAAAGAGAATCTGGTGCCATTGGTAGACCGTACCGACGGTCTGAACGGCGATGCCGGCCGGGACTACGATGCGCCGCGATGTCTTGGCGTTGCGCATCTCACTCGTCAAGACGGCGACGTTGGCGAACATCTCCACCCCGACGGTGTGCACAAACTCGTCGTCGGGCTGGGTGACCGTCTGCTCGGCGCGATACGAGCGCGGAAAATACGATTCCTCCTCGAGGAGGAAATCCGCCTTGGTCACCATGTCCAGGCCGGGCTTGTGCAGCTGGTGGTCGACCTCGAAGCGAATCGTGTTGTTGTCGTAGGTGCGGCGGATGGAGGCTTCTTTGCCGACCTCTGCGCCCTCCTGCACGATGGCATAGGTGGAGCGCTCGGTTGCGACCAACGCCGGCTCCTTGACGGTGCGCATGGGAGTTGCCCCCGCATGAGCGGCTGCGATCACGATCGCCGTGGCGATAAGGCTACGACAGCTGTTGGGCCACATACGCGTGCATACGTTGGAGGAGCTCATCGACGCGCGACCCATCCGGCAGCTTGAGCTGGGCGAAGCCGCCCTTCCCGCCACCCGAACCACCCAGCTCGCGTGCGGTCGCGGACGCGACGGTGGCC
>JAICFA010000348.1 GCA_025923935.1 Candidatus Krumholzibacteriia bacterium | reverse complement strand
CCGTCGGGCACGGTCTTGTAATCCTTGTACTCCAGCACTCCGGCCAAACCGGGGTGGATCGGGTTCACGTGGTAGCCGCCGTCGAGGTAGTTATCGACGTAGACCTTCCAGTTGCAGGCCAGCCGGTACGTGCGGCGCGCGACGAACTGCAGGCGGCCGACGTCCATGTCGCGAAGCCGCGCACCGACTTCCGCGAGCTGCGGTGCGAGCGGCGACGGAGCCTTCGACATGTTGATGAAGAGCAGATTGCACCAGGACTCCACCGTCATGGGGACCAGACCGAATGCCCCGCGATCGAAGTCCTTCACCCCGCCGAGCTCGGGCGCCTTCAGCAATCGCCCGTCGAGCCCGTACGTCCAGCCGTGATACGGACACACCAGCGACTCGGTGCATCCGGCGCCGCTCATCACCTGCGCGGCGTGATGACGGCACACATTGAAAAACGCGTTCAGTCGTTGCGACCCATCGCGCACGATCACGTACGGCTCGCCGGTGATGGCGCCCGCCACGTAATCGCCGGGACCGCGCACCTGGTCTTCGCGCCCCGCGATCAGCCAGTTGTTGCGAAACACGCTGTCGCGCTCGAGCTCGTAGAAGCGGGCGTCGTTGTACCACGACGAAGGCGGCAACCAAGCCGCGTCGAGCGGAATCTCCGCATCGAAGCGACTGACCTCATCGCGGAGCCAGGGTGTTGTCTTACTTGACGAGGTAAGCATATGACCTGACGGCTAACTCCTGAATTGCATGGATGCGAAAGCAGAAATCTGACGGAGAGAAGCTTAGCTCGTTTCATTGTTGTTTGTCCAAAGGGACTTGGTCTTTAGACACTGGGTCTGAGGAGACGACGAGCTCCAAACGCTGCCGAGGGAGGGGCCGCGCTAATGGCAACACGGGTTCTTCTGGCAATCGGACAGCGACTGTACCGCGAGGCGTTACGGGACGCCATATCCCAGCGCCTGGGTGTGGAGGTCGTCGGCGAAGCCGCCGATGGACGCGAAACCCTCTCGCAGGTGCGCGAGCTCTCGCCCGACCTCGTCATTCTGCAGCCGGGACTGCGCGAGTTGAACGGCGCCGAAACCATTCGGCAGCTCCACCTCGAGAAGCCCGATCTCCCCGTCATCGCGATGTCACAGCACTCCGATTACCCGCTGGTGATGCGTGTCCTGAAAGCCGGGGCGCGTGCCTTCATCCTGACCGAAGGCGGCCTCGACGAGCTCCAGCGCGCCGTGCAGGCGAGCATGGAAGGCCGGATCTATCTGAGCCCGGGGCTCGAGGCGACCATCGCACGTTCACTCGGCGAGGCGTCATCCACCGCGAGCGAAATACTCACCCATCGTGAAATCGAAGTGTTGCAGCTGCTCGCCGAAGGCAAATCGACCAAGCGAGTGGCTGAAACACTTTCCGTCAGTACCAAAACCGTCGAGACTCACCGGCTGCACATCATGGCCAAGCTGCGTCTTTACAGTATCGCCGAGCTGACCAAGTACGCAATCCGCCAGGGCATCACCACCGTTTCCAACTGACGCAATCGTCTGCCGCATCGTGCGTTCGCACGATGTGGTGGGGCGTGCACCGGTCCTCACCGGCCCCTCGTTTGCCGCTTCTTCGTTCCTCATGTAGACTGCGACTGCCAGTCCATGAAGTCCGAATTCGATCTAATCAATGCTTTCGCGCGACGCATTCGCCGCGCCGGGGCGCGCCAGCCGGGCGTCGTGGTCGGTGTCGGCGATGACGCGGCGGTGCTGCGCGTCAACGCGCGCGAGGACCTGGTCGTCACCACCGACGCGCTGGTCGAGGGCGTGCACTTCGAGCGCCGCTGGCTCTATGGCGTCAACCTGGGACGGCGGCTGGCGGCCGTGAACCTGAGCGACATCGCCGCGATGGGTGCGTCGCCGCGCTTCGCGGTCGTTTCATTCGCCATCCCCTCGGCCACTCCCGCCAGCTTTCTCGAGGATATCGAGCGCGGCATCGTGCTCGAGCTGTCCCATCACGGGGCGCAGGTGGTGGGAGGCAACATCACCTCTACGCGCGGCCCGCTGGTGTGCGACATGACGCTGATCGGCGCGTGCGCGCGCGGTCGCGCGTGGCGGCGGACGGCGCGTGCCGGCGATGCGATCGTGGTGGCAGGCGAGCTCGGCGCGGCCGCAGCGGGTGTTGCGCTGCTGCGTGCGGGCCGCAAGAGCGGGACGTTGATCTCGGCATACGCGCGCCCGGTAGCAAGGCTGGACGTGGCGCGCGCGCTGGCCAAAACGCGCGCCGTTCGCGGCGCCATCGACGTGAGCGATGGGCTCTCGAGCGACCTCATCCATCTGTGCGAAGCGGCCGGCACCGGCTGCGAGGTCCACGTGCGGGCGCTGCCGGTCGCGCGCGGTGTGCGCGCGTTCTGCCGCACCCGCAGCGTCGATCCGATCGACTGGGTGCTGCACTCGGGCGAGGACTATGCGCTGATCCTGGCGGTGCCACCGCGTCAGGTGGAGGAAACGTGTCGCGCGATCCGCGCCGCCGGTGTGCACGCCGCCGTGATTGGACGCTTTACCCGCGCGCGCGATTCGTATCGACTGATCGACATGTCCGGGAAAGAACGCGCATTTCGCGCGGGCGGGTGGGACCACCTGCGAAAGGTGCGACGTTGAAAATTCCTCACGTACACGTTCCGCACGTGCACATCGAGCGGCACGGTTTTCAGTTCACGACGCTCGGCGTGTTCACGATCTCATTCGCGTTGATGGTGCTGGCCGGGCTCGAAAGTGGTCCGGCGCCGTGGGCGCCGTTCTACGTGCTGTATGCCGCTGCCGCAACTCTG